>VGYV01000281.1 GCA_016872855.1 Planctomycetota bacterium | reverse complement strand
GTGTAGACGCGCCGCAGGTTGGCGAGGGCCTCGACGACGTCCACCTTCTTCATCTCGGCGCCCAGGATCAGGATGTCCTTGGGCGGCATCTCGCGGGCCGCGGCGAGCGCGTCGGATTGTGTGCGGGCAAGGACTGGGAGGACGCCTGCCCCGGTGAGAAGGGGACGGACTTCTTCGGCCCGGCCCTCGTCCTCCTCGAAGAGGAGGGCGACGTGGAAGGCGGTTTCGGAGAGGGCCTGGGCGAGGTTGGCCATGACCTTCGGGGCGTCGCGGATGACGTGGGTGGGTCCGATGGCGACGATGGCCTCGGCGGCGGCGTAGCGGACGCGGCGGTCTGGGTAGCTCAAGGCGTCAATGAGGGGCGCGCCGTCGAGCGGGATGCTATTGGGGTTGACGACTGGGGGCGGCGGGGGCGGCTCTTCCTTTTGCGGCGGGCCGTACCAGTCGAAGATGCGGCGGCGCTTGGGGGGCGCCGGCTTGGCCTTTTCGGCCGCGGCCTTGGCCAGCTCCTCGGGAGAGGGACCCGGGGCAGGGAGGGATGCCTCGGAGGCGACGTCGCGGAGCGCGCCGATGCAGGAGAGGGCGATGTCGGCCCGCGCGTCGCGGAGTGCGAGTTGGAGGGCGGCGAAGAGGAACTTCTGGCCTGCGGCTTGGGCGATGGCAGGGGCCATGCTCAGGCGGTCGCGGAGGGGCTTGGCGAGCTCGGCCTCGGCCTTCTCCTCCTCCGTCTGGGCCTCCTTGGCCGCGAGGGTGATGTAGAAGCTTTCGATGAGGTTCTGCTGAGCGAAGCAGGCGCACAGGAGGAGAGGGACGGCTGGCTCGTAGTCGGGGCTGGCGAGGAGTGCGTTGCGGCAGGCCTCCTCGGCCATGCGGGGGGCGTAGAGGTGCTGGGGCACGGTCTCGGAGGCCAGCACCTTGGCCTCGGGGTCGTAGCGCCAGACGAGGTGTTCGTAGACGTGGGCAGGGAGGACCTTGCGGTTGCCGTCGTAGTAGTCCTTGGCGAGGTCGCGGAAGGCAACGGCGGCGGGGGTTTGCTGCTTGGCGGGGTCGGGCTCGATGCGTGCGAGAGCGCGCTTGGCGGCGCCGACGACGAGGGGATGGCCGTCAGGCTCCTGGGCGAGCCAGAGGAGCGAGGGGACCGAGCGGGGGTCGGCAATGACCTCGAGGGCGAGGATGATGATCTGGCGGACCATGGGGTCGTTGTGCTTGAGGGCTTCGCAGATGGCTGGGACGGCTGGTCCGCGCATGCGGGACATGATGTGGAGCGCATAGGCCCGCAGTTCGGGGTCGGGGTTGTCTATCATGAGCTTCAGCAGGTGGGGCACCGCGTAGTCGCCCGCGAGGGTGAGTTCCTCGATGGCGAAGGTGCGCGGGAGGAACTTCTTGCTGCGGAGGGCGTCAATGAGTTCCTTGACGCGGTTGGGGTCGCGGAGTTGGCGGAGGCGGCCTTTGTAGGCGAGGCGCTGGAGGGCCTCGGCCTGGGCCTTCAGCTCTGCGTTGTTGCTCGTGATCGCCTCGTCAATGAACCTGGTGATCACCTGCTGGTAGAGGTTGGAGATGAGGATGGAGTCGGGCTTGAGGGCCATGGCCTTCTGGAGGTCTTCGGCGGCCTTGTCGTATTTCCGCAGGTCAATCTGGACGATGGCGTCGCGGAAGAGCTTCTTGACCGCGGCGGTCGTCGCGTCGTCGCCGGCGGCCTCGGCGAGGTCGGCCGGGGTCCTCTTGAGCAGCTCGGCGGGCAGGGTCTCGGGTTCGGGGGGTTCTTCCTTCTTTGGGACTCTCTTGGGCGGTGCGGCCTTCGGGGGGGCTTTCTTTGGCGGCTCCTTCTCCGCGGGCGGCTCCTCCTTGGGTGCGGGCTTCTCCTCGTCAGCCTTCGCCTTCGGCGGCTCCTCGGCCTGGGCCAGCAGGATGTCCTCGAGGCGCGAGCTGGGCCGCGTCACGGGCACCTCGACGGGCTTAGGCGCGGGGGCTGCCACGGGGGGCGCGGGCTTGGGCGCGGCGAGGGGCTTCGGCGGCTCGGGCGGCGGGGGGGCCACGGGCGCCGCGAGCGGCGCCGTGCCCGGGACAGGGGCGGCCACGGCCACCGCGGGCGGCGGGGCCTTGCGGTACTCGGCGGTGAGCTCGACCGCGCGGCCGGCGAAGAGCTTCTCGGCGTCGAGCACCCAGGTGGCCTCGAAGCCGCTGACGCGGTCGGCGTTGGACTTGGCGACGGGGGCGGGGAACTGGATGGTGTAGGTGAGCTTGGCGCCGGCGATGCCCTTCCTGGCCTCATCCATTTCAGCGGCGAGACGCTGGCGGGCCTCGTCCGAGGGCGCGCGCTCGATGTTCCTGCGGTAGCTGTTCGTCAGCGTCTCGCGGTAGGCCACGCCACCGTCGGCAGTGGGCGCGACGGTGGCGGCGGAGGCGAGGAAGCCGGCCTGGTGGCGGAAGGCGGCGACGTCGGGGAAGGCGACCTCGGCCGTGCGCGTCACGCGCTCGCCGTCGGCCTGGGTGGTCGGCGGCTGGCAGGTGGCGCCGCTGAAGAGGCCGGGGAAGGCGTCCGTGCGAGCGCCCTTTGGCGCCCGCAGCGTGACGGTTTCGCGGCCGGAGTGGTCGGGCGCGAGGGTGCGGCGCACCTCGACCTCGACGCAGCCGGCGATGGCGAGGGCGGTGGCGAAGCTGAACGCGGCGCGTGCTCGTAGGGTGAGCATCCCGGAATCCTCCTTGGTGGCTCGGGGCCTCACAGGGTCTCCAGTCGGACCAAGTCGTCAAACGACTCGCGTCGGCGGACGACGCGATGATGGCTGCCGTCCACCAGCACCTCGCAGGGGCGGGGCCTGGCGTTGTAGTTGGAGCTCATGGCAAAGCCGTAGGCGCCGGCGCCGAAGATAGCCACGAGGTCGCCCTCGGCCACCTCGGGCAGCGGGCGCTCCTTGGCAAAGGTGTCGCCGCTCTCGCACACGGGGCCAACGACGTCGGCGGGGGCGAGGCCGTCGCTCTCGAACGGGCTGTCGCTGGCGGCGGGCCAGATGCGGTGGTGGGCGTCGTAGAGGGCGGGGCGGAGCAGGTCGTTCATCGCCGCGTCCAGGATCACGAAGCGGCGGCCGTCGCTGTTCCGCTTCACGTAGGCCACCCGCGTCAGGAGCACGCCGGCATTGCCCACGATGAAGCGCCCTGGCTCCATGAGCAGCCTGAAGGGCCTGGCCGCCTGGGCGAGTAGGGGCAGGAGCAGTTCGGCGAAGGCCGAGGGGGGCGGCGCCTGGCCCGGCACGTAGTCTATGCCGAACCCGCCGCCGATGTTCACGTACTCGATTGCGCCGCCCGGGGGCACGCACTCGCCGGCGAAGGCAATGAGCTTGGCGAGCGAGGCCGCGTGGGGGCGCGGGTCTGTGACCTGGGAGCCGATGTGGGCGTGGTAGCCGACGAGGCGGACGGCGGGCCACTGGGGCATGCGAGCGACCAGGGCGCGCGCCGACTCGAAGTCAATGCCGAACTTCGTTTCCCTCTTGCCCGTCGTGATGTGGCGATGAGTCTTGGGGTCAATGTCCGGGTTCAGGCGCAGGGCCACGCGGGCCTGGGTTCCGAGGCCGGCGGCCACGGCCTGGATGGCGGCCAGCTCGGGCTCGGACTCGACGTTGAACATGAGGATGCCCGCCTGGAGGGCCTGGCGGACCTCGGCACGGGTCTTGCCCACGCCGGCGAAGACGACCTTCGCGGGGTCGGCGCCCACGCGGAGCGCGCGGTCCAGCTCGCCGCCCGAAACGATGTCGAAGCCCAGCCCCAAGTCCTTGAGCAGCTTGAGGATGGCGAGATTGCCGTTGGCCTTGATCGAGTAGCACAGGAGCGGCTTCGCCGGCGCGAAGGCGTCGGCCAGGGCGCGGGCGTTGGCCTCGATGGCCGCCCGGCTGTAGACGTAGCAGGGGGTGCCAACGGCGCGCGCAATGTCCTCCGCGCGACAGGCCTCGCACGCCAGGTGGCCGCCTCGGTAGGCAAATGTGTCCGTCATGTCCATGCCAACTGCGGCCCGGGGGAGCCGCCTAGCCTTGGGGCCTCCACTCGAGGCGGAACTTCTCCTGCGTGCCCAGGAGCAGCTCGTGGCTCCGCTCGGCCAGGTTGTGCAGCACCACGCGGGTGATCCGCTGCCCGTCGAGAAACGTCCCGTTCGAGCTCAGGTCCTCGATCTCGATGTTGTCCTCGCCGTGGAAGCTGATGCGGACGTGTTTGCGCGAGACGCTCTTGAAGTCGGCCTGCTCGCCGCGCTTCTCGGGGGCCAGCGCGAGCCAGGCCTTGCAGCGCCGCAGCGAGATGTCGCACCCACGACTTCGCCCGACGACAACAGTGGCCCCCCGCCAGAGCGGGAACTCCTCGCCCTGTACAAAACCCTGGATGCCGACGAGGACAGGTCCCTCAGGCACGGGCACGCTCCGTGATGCCGTTCAGCCGCCGACTGACGAGAAGCTAACAGATTGGGCCTCAAATTTCAAGTGCAAATCGGCCCGCCCACAACTCCCTGCCCCGCCGCAGGTTGCACCGCCAAAGCCACGGCCTCCCGATGGCGGCGGCACGGCATCCCCGTTGGGGCTTCTGCCGGCCCGCGGCACGTGTCCTGTGAAGCAATGACACGGACGCACACGGACCCACACGGACAGGCGGACTCCGCCCTCACATGCGCCCGTCCGTGTTCGTCCGTGCAGGTCCGTGCGGCCCCTTCACAGGCCCTACCTGGCCGCCTTCAGGGCCACGGGCTCGCACGCGGCCACCTGCCAGCCGATCTGCCACATGGGGCTGTGCGCCTTGAGCACCAGGAAGCGGTACGTGCCCTCGGCGTACATGGCCATGCCGCCCTGCTTGCTCACCATGTGGCATGTGGCCGGCTGCACGGTGATCTGGAGCGAGCCGATCTTGGTCGGCGTCAGCTCCTCCGGCAGCGCGGGCACCAGGCGATCGAGGGCTTCATACTTGCCGTCGGGCATCGGCACCGCGCCGAGCAACTCCCACCAGTCGTCCGCCAGGTCCTGCTCCTTGGCGAAGGCGGCCAGCTCCTCCGTGAAGTCGTAGCTCGCCGAGGGCAGGAGCCTGACGTCGCCGAACTCGCGAATCCTCAGGTTGAGGTCAACAATCTCCAGCGACCGGTCGGGGCTCACGGCATCTTCGTTGCAGCTTTCGAGGTAGGCCACGAGCACCCGCTTCGCCGGCGGGTCGGGCCAGAAGATGAAGGCGAGGACCAGGGCGAGCGCCACGCCGCCCGCGATGGCCACGTGGGTGCGGCGGATGCGGTCAAGGAAGCCCACGCGCGCGGCCTCGACGGTCGTGGCCGCCTCGCGCTCCGCCTGCTTCTGCATCGCGGCATCCACCGAGCGGCGAACGGCCTCGCGCTGCTCGTCGGTCACCGCCTGTCCTGCGGCGAGCGCGCGTGGCGACAGGTCCACGGCGGCCGCGGCGGTCGCCGCCGCGTCCCCGCTTTGCTCCTTCAGGAGGCCGTTCACCTGGGCCTTCGTCAGCAACCCCTTGCTCACCAGCACACCGCCCAGGCGGAGGTCCTCCTGCCCGGGGAGCCTTCGGATGTCCTCCAGGTAGCGCAGGCACGCGCTGAGCTGTTGGCGGGTGAGGAGGCCGCGCGCCACGGCCAGCTCGCCCAGGCGCGACCTCGATGGCGCGGCGACGGGCCTCGCCGGCGGCTTGCGTGGCGGGGCCTTGGGCGGACGGGCCTTCGTCACCAGGGGGACATTCTGCTTTCCCGCGAAGCGGCCTTCGGCGCCCCCTTTGGGGGCGGAAAGCAGAATGTCCCCTTGGAAGGAGAATGTCCCCTTTTCTCCCCGCTCTTTCGGGGGCGCCGCGGCATAGGCCACGAACGTGCGGTTGCACGCCGCACACTTCACCTGCTTGCCCAGGCTATCGTCGGGGACTGAGTAGGCGCGGCCGCACGAGCACTGGATTCTTGCCATGACCAACCGTCCCCGGTTCCATTCGCCCGCCAGGTCGCCCACACCCGGCGCGCCATTATAGGACAGGCCCCCGCCCGGAGCAAGCGCCAGTGGACAGCCCCATACCGTGTCGTCAGGAGGAGAACGCGTGATGGGTGAAGTAACGGACTTGCGCGCGGAATCGCCGCCAACCCTTTGGGCAGAAAAGGAGAATGTCCCCTTTTCTGCTCCCCCTTGAAACGCACGCCGGCAAGTGATATGTTCATGTGGCGTGAGGCCGCTTGCGGTGGCCGGGCCGGGCAGGAGGCCCCAAGGACAAGCCATGAGGGCAGCAGCTTGCGTGATCGTGCCCCTGTGCGTTGCGCTGCTGAGCGGGGCCTGCGCGCGCCGCATCAAGATTCCCCCGCCGCCAGAACGCTCCGAGCGCGCCGAGGAGCGCCAACGCCTCGCCAACATCGCTGCCCACTCGATGACCCTCTACTGCGACCTCCTGCTGGCGGAGACGGTGAACCAGCCCCGCAGGGTCCTGGACCTTACAGAGAATCTCGATCAGACCTATCCGGGCATCGAGGGCGCCGCCGCCTACCCCTACGTGCTCTACCAACGCCTGCGCGCCGCCTACCTGATATGCGCCGATGAGCACGCGGCCATCGAACAGGCCACCCAGGTGCTTCCTGTCATCGAGGAATGCTGGAAGAAGCTCAAGGGGGTGAGGGAGTTCAAGTACCTGGCCAATGCGTGCAAGATGGCCGCCCTGGCCCACGCCACCCTCGCTCGGAGGCTGCGCCAGGCGCGCGAAGGCCCCCAGGCCGCCCCCGTGCACGACCGGGGCGTTGACCTCTACGTGGAGCTGCTGGACATCGCCCCGAAACAGAACTTCGCCGCCTACCGCTACGCCCTCCATGAACTCGGCAAACGCTTCCGCGAGCGCCCGAACAGTGCCAACCGCCGCGCCCTCCTCGACGTCGCCCGCAGGGCCGCTGCCCTCTTCGGCAAGGAGGCCAAGGAGGCGGACGAGATTCTCAAGAAGCTGGCCCCGGAGCCCTGAGGCACAACACTGGTGTTCGCAACCGCATCTCCTCGCCCCCACGCTCCCGCGTGGGGACGCGCTGTCTTGGACGCTCCGCGCCCCTGGGCGCTGCGCGTCTGCCAACGACGGCAAAGAGGACGCCGGAGCGTCCGGGACATGGCGTCCCGACGCAGAGCATCGGGACGAGAGAAAAGCGTCAGGCTTCGGGCAATTCGCGCGCCAGGCGGGCAATCTCGTCCTCGGCGGGGATGTCCTTCAGCGGCAGGTCAACCCGGCGGTGGTCGAGGGCGCTGAGGATGAGGGCAGCCATGATCTCGAAGCCGTGGTAGCTGATGTCGCCGTTGCAGGGGTGAACCTTAGTCTCGTCGTCAAGCCAGTCGGCCAGTTGGCGAAGGTAGGGGGCCTGAAGGAGCTTGCTCTCCTGCTCGGGCCAGCGGGGCAGTGCCTCGCCGATGACTTTGCCACGCGACTTCTTGGTGAACGCCGCCCAGTCGCCGTCGGTGTTCGCCCAGGCGTAGCCGTGGGTGCCGTAGAGGGTGACGCGGTTGTCAGTCCAGAAGTTCTCCTTGGCGAGCCACTGGGGCGAGAGGTAGCCGAAGCCGACGAAGGCGCGGACGCCATTCTCGAAGGCGATCTCGCCCTCGGTGTAGTTGGGCGAGGGATGGCTGTCCTTGAGCCCCTCGCGGCCGTGGACGTGGCCGACGACCCACTTGGCCCTCACGCCGCCGTTGAACCAGAGAATGTAGTCCACCAGGTGGGTGCCCAGTTGCGAGAGCCAGGCGCGCGACGAGGCGTGGATGCGGACGAGTTCGCCGATCTCTCCCCGCTCGTAGACGGCTTTGGCCTTGCCCCACTGCTCGCCGTACTTCTGCTGGTGGGAGACGATGAACTTGACGCCCGCCTGGGCGCACAGGTCGCGGATGCGGCGGGCCTCGGCCAGCGAGGTGGCCATCGGCTTCTCGAACGCGATGGCCTTCACGCGGTGGCGGATGCCCAGCTCGACCAGCTCGGTGCGAATCCTCGGCGGCGTGACGAAGCAGAAGATGTCGGGCTTCTCCACCGTGAGCATCAGCCCGGCGTCGGGATACGTCGTCTTGACGCCATACTCCGTCGAGACAGCGGCGAGGCGTTCCTCATTGATGTCGCAGAGGGCCACGAGGTCGAAGTGGTCGGGGTTCCGCTGGAACCCCTCGATATGCCGCTTCCCCCTCGGCCCGCAGCCGACCTGAGCGACGCGATACTTCGCCATTGCTTTCTCCTGACGCGTTCTGTGGTCGCAACAAGAGGGGATGGTTGGATGAATGGATGATTGGATGGGTGACGGACACCCATCCACCCATCCATCCATTCATCCCCGCCAACGCGCGCGTCACGCTCTCCTGTTAGCCCGCGAAGTGGGCGAGCCAGCCGTAGCCCAGGGCGACCGCAGGGAGCCCTGGGAATCGTGCGGCCCCGCATGAGCCCCTGAAAGGGGCGATTCATGGCGGTCTGAATCGCCCCCATTCGGGGGCTCCGGCGTAGGGCGGCGCCGCACCCAGGGCTCCCTGCGGTCGCCCTGGGCTACGGCTGGGTCGCCCCCATTCGGGGGCTACGCGGCGGACACACCCGACGCAGAGCCCCCCACGTGCCCCTATCGCTTCACCAGCCCGCTCACCCCCGCCACCCACAATGTCGTGAGGTTGTCAAGGATGCGCGTGGCCGGGGGTGTTCGCCTATCGTCCTCGTCCGTCGTCCTCGTCCCTCGTCCTCGATCCTCCTGGCGTCGTGGGCCGCGAGCCGAGGACGAGGAGGAGGGACGAGGACGAGGACGAGGACGATTGAGACGAAAGCCGCATTCCCGGTCAACGGACTCAGAACTCTCCCGCCTGGGGGACCTGCTGCGGCGCGGGGGCCAGGCGGCCTTCGCCGACGAGGCGCGCGCCCTCGATCCGCAGGCGCAGGGCAGAGACTCCAAAGGCCGCCAGGGTCATCTCCTCGGGGCGAAGGCGACGCGGGACGTCCGGCGGCGTCGGCTTGAACTCCGCCGCCGTGCCGTGGCGCGGGCAGGCGAACTTGCCGGTCGCCGGGTCGTAGGCGAACTTGGCTGCCGCGCGATGGCCCACGCACTGCTCTGGGAAGTAGCGCCGCCGCTTCGGGTCGCGCGCGAACCCCCGTAGCTCCTCGATGCTCGGGGGGAGCTGTCCCTTCTCCTTGCGGTATTCCTCGACGACTTGCTCGTTGCGCTGGAGATTGGCGAGGCACGCCTGGTTCTCCATCTCGATTCGGCGACGGCTCTCCTCGCGCGTGGCCTGGAGGATGAGGGCGGGCATGTCGAGGACGGCGACGAGGTTGGCCGGGCCTTCGGGCAGCTCGAGGCGGCGGAAGCGCTCGCCGGCCAGGAGTGCGTCCTTGCCTCGGCCCGCCTGAAGCTCGATGGCGGCCTTCAGGTCGTCGAGCTTCGTCGCGGCGGCGACGAAGGGGCCGAGGAAGGCGTAGTAGACCACCCCCTCCTCCTTCTGGCCGAGCTGCCACACCTCCGCGCCGCCTGCCTCGACCCGCTCGTGCACCGCCTTCTCCCGGCGGCCCGCGCGCGTGACCAGGTTGGCCAGCACCTCGATCGTCGCCCGCATCGTCTCGGCATCGCGCACCCGCAGGATGAAGAGGAGGTTGAAGGGCATCTCGCGCCCAAACGAGTCCCTGGTCAGGGCGAAGGCGCCGTCGCCCGCGCTGGCCGCGGCGAGCAGGCGCGTGACCGCGTGAAGCTGCATCGGCTCCCGGTCGTCGCCCAACGCTGCGAGGTCGGCGATTGTCCTGAACACGAGGTGCGCGATGTTTCCGCCGACGGCGAGGAGCGCGGAGTCGGGCACGAGCCCCAGGGCCTCGAGCTTCGCGGGCGGGGTGTCGAGCAGCGGTTGGGTCGCCTCGTTCCGCTCGATGGCCCAGGAGAGTGCGGCGGCGACCGCGGCGTCGAGCCGCACGTCGGCGGTGATGCCGCCTGCGGAATCGAGGAGCTTGAGGAGGCGCGGCGCAGCGACCGAGCCCTCGCGCTGCTGCCAGCGCTGGACCTCGTGGCGCAGTTCGGCGAAGAGGACGCGGAGTTGGAGGTAGGCCCGGCCGTCAGCCGCGCCGGCGGGTTGGGGCGCCAGGCGGGCGCGCGGGCCGCCGCCCGCGGCCGCGGCCACCGCGGCCTCCAGGACGTTCATGTTGTTCGAGAGCACGATGTGGCCCGCCGCGAGCGCGTAGCCGGTGCCCTTGTTGCGGCCGCCGACGAGTGTGACATCGCCCACCTTCCTCTCCCCCAGTTGCTCGCGGGTGAGCGGGCCTTCCGGGCGTGGGGCCGCGCCGCCCTTGTGGAGCGAGCAGGCGGGCTGCTCCTTGAGCGTGCCGATGGTGTACTCGCCGCCCGCGGGGCAGAGGAGCGGCTTGAGGCCGGGGTTGGCCGAAGCCAGGTCGTCCCACGTCGGCGTGGCGTCCGCCCTGTCCGGGTGCCGCTCCTTCCAGGCGTACTTGGCCGCCTCGATGCGGCTGATGGCGCTCCGGCAGAGGCCCCTCGACCCGTGCAGGAACTCGGGCAGAAGGCGCTCGGCGGCCAGGCGTTCGGCCCGTGCCGCATCCCTCACGGGCAGGACGAGAACGAAGTTGTCCTCGTTCAGCCCATCGAAGGGGCGATAGGACGGGTCCCAGAGGGCCCACGCGATTCCCGCGCTTCCGTCGGGGTCGAGGCCCGTGGCGGCGAGGAGGTCGTCGCGGGTTCGCACCCCGTCGAGGCGCCACTCCTCGGCCAGCTCGCG
>VGYV01000280.1 GCA_016872855.1 Planctomycetota bacterium | reverse complement strand
GACCCAAAGGAGCTCGACCGGGCGATGGCGCCCATCCCCGCCGGCAAGGTGCTCTTCGGCCTCAGGCCCGAGGAGAAGGCGGCTCAGGCACAGGCGGCGGGAGTGCACCCCGACATGCTGCACTTCTACGCCGACCGTCGCGAGCTGGAAGTGCCCGCCTTCTGGATGGACAGGCACCCCGTCACGCGCGGGCAGTTCCTGCGCTTCATGCAGGCCACGGGCTACAGCATCCTCTACAACGGCTGGCTGGTGGGCTGGGCCGAGATGACGGGCTGGCACCACTTCGCCCCCGAGAACCTCGCCCTGCCGATGGTGGGCGTGAACTCCGAGGACGCCGCAGCCTACGCCGCCTGGCTCGGCAAGCGCCTGCCCACCGAGGTGGAGTGGGAGCGGGCCTGGCGCGGCGACGACGGCCGTCTCTGGCCCTGGGGCAACACCTGGCAGGACGGCTTCTGCTTCCGCAACCCGGGCAATGTGAGCCTCGGCGTTGCCATCCCCGTGGGCGCCTATCCCGACACCGCGCCGTTCGGCCTCGGCAGCTACGGCATCGTCGGCGAATGGGTGAAGGTGGTCTATCCACAAACCAACCGCGCCAGCACATCCACCGACCCCTGCCCCGCCGTGCTGGCCGGCGGCGCCTTCTGCCACAGGCAGCGCTACTCCTTCTTGCCCTCCAACCGTCTCTCCTGGGCGTCGCAAATGCGCATCTACGACAGCGGCTTCCGCTGCGTCGCCGACACGCCGCCCGATGGCCTGGTGCCCTCGCCCGCCTATCGCGTCGAGAGCTACACTCCGCCCAAGCCCGTCGCCATCCGCCAGGACCTCTATCTCAATGCCCCCATCCGCCTCGCGCCCTACCAGTGCGCGACCTTCGCCATCTACGTCCCCTGGTTCCCCGAGGGGATGTGGGTGCTCGATTGCCCGGAGGGGGACTGGGACGAGTTCGGCGGGGCCAACTCCTGGCCGAGCCGCCCCAAGGCCGATTGGCTTGTGCCGTGGAAGGTCGAGGCCGGCGGCACCCGAATCAGCTACCTCCGCGAGCACACGGGCAAGCGGGTCTTCTTCGAGGCCCGGGCCGAGGGCCATACTGTGCGCTGGCGCTTCGAGCTCGACGGCGTGTCGCCGGTCCACGCCGGCTCGTTCTGCCTGAAGACCCTCAGCCCGTTCTTTTCGAGCCAGGAGCGCTTCACCCAGGTGCGGATCGAGGGCGAGAGGCTCACCCGCTGCTGCGAGCTGCCGCTGGCGCCCGAGCCCTCGGCCAGCTTCGCCTGGAGCCTGGGCGAGGTCGCTCCGCCCGCCCGTGCGGGCTGCGTCTCCCACGACGGCCGCGGCCGCATGCTCTTCCCCGAGGGCGCCCTCATCTTCTCGGGCAATGGCTGGCCCCACTGCACCCACATGAGGCCCAGCGGCCCCGGAAGCGACCTCATCGAGACGGAGGGCGGGGGCAGCGTGTCGTTCTGCATTGAGGCGTGAAGCCCGATAGCTTGCCCTGCACGCCGCTCTGCACTACAATGAGCATGGCTGGCAGGAGCACATACGGAGCACACACATGGTTGACCGAATCAGCGCGGACCCAGAGATCTGCGGCGGACAAGCCTGCGTCAAGGGAACCCGCGTGCCCGTCTACGCCATCCTCGACTTCCTGGCCGCGGGCAACACCGTGGAGGAAATCCTCGACGAGTATCCCCAACTGGTCCGTGAGGACGTCCTGGCTGCCGTCGAATACGCCGCGATGTTGGCCCGCGAGGAGTTCGAGACCGTCGGGGCCCCCTGAGCATGCGCATCCTTGTGGATGAGAACCTCCCGCGGTCCCTTGCGCACCGCCTGCGCCGAGCGGGCCACGACGCCCTTGACCTGCGCGAACTGGGCCGGACGGGCGCCTCCGACGCTGAAGTGTTTGCCCTAGCAAACGCCGACGACCGAGTCGTGCTGTCGGGCAACCACAGGCACTTCGCCAACGTCCTGCTCTTCCCTCCGGCCGGGTCGCGCGGCATCGTCGTCGTGCGGATGCCCAAGTGTACCATCCAAGCCGTGATGGCCCGCATCGAGAGCGTTCTCGCGGCCCTCAGCGATGCCCACGTCCGCGGCTCCCTGATCATCGTGGACCCCATCCGCATCCGGCGGAGAAGCTAGCCGCGCCCCTTGCAACTGACGGCGCCCAGGCGATATAATGCCGTGTGCGGAGGCTGACCATCGCGGAGCAGTGCGTTGAGAGGGTTTCTGGGCACATTGCTGTTGTGGGCCTCGGTGCCGGCGGGCGCGGCGGAGCCCTCGGCTTCGCTCGGGCCAGGGCCGGCCGAGGAGTGGCGCACGCAACTTGCGTGGCAGATCGCACTGGACCGCGTGGGCTTCTCGGGGGGCATCATAGACGGCAAGATAGGCCCGAAGACGCGGCTGGCCACGCGCGAGTTCCAGCGGGCGCAGGGGCTTCCCGCCACTGGGCGCCTCGATGCCCCGACCTCAGAGGCCCTGGGCGCCGACCCGCAGAAGGCCGTGGGCATCTACACCGTGCAGGCGGCCGACCTCGCGGCGCTCGGCCCGGTGCCGAAGACCTGGCCCGAGAAGAGCAAGCTGGCGCGCCTGGCCTACCCGTCGCTCGACGAGCTCCTGGCCGAGAAGTTCCACTGCTCGCGGGCGCTCCTGTCGCGGCTGAATCCCGGCAAGGAGATCGCCCAGCTCAAGGCGGGCGAGACGATTCAGGCGCCCGCTGTGGCGGAAAGCCCGCCCATCGCCCGCGCGGAGGCGCTCGACGTGAGCCTCGGCGAGAAGGCCATCCGCGCACGTGGCAAGGCCGGCGAAGTCGTCGGCCTGTTCCACTGCTCCATCGCGGCCGACAAGGACAGGCTCCCCTCCGGCACCGCCACGGTCGTCGTCATCTCGGAGAACCCGGCCTACACCTTCGACCCGAGGATGTGGCCGGAGGTGAAGGACGTGGCGCAGAAGCTCACTATCCCCCCCGGCCCGCGCAACCCCGTGGGCCTCTGCTGGATCGGCCTGAGCCTGCCAGGCTACGGCATGCACGGCACGCCCATGCCCGAGATGATTGGCAAGACCGGCTCCCACGGCTGCTTCCGGCTGACGAACTGGGATGCCCTCCGCCTGGCCAAGATGATCCGCGTCGGCACCCCCGTCTCATTCTCCAAGTGAACACGGCCCCCAGGTCCGGGAACAGGCCAGTTCCCCAATCGTCCTCGTCCCTCGTCCTCGTCCTTCGTCCTCGAACTCCCTGGCGTGAAGGGAGAAGAGTCGAGGACGAGGACGAGGGACGAGGACGAGGACGATCGGGGCAGCAGCTACTTCGCTGGCGCGGCCAGGCGGGCCTTGTGCTGGGCCTCCACCCGGCTGAGGTGGCTCCGCAGCCGCGCGATCGCCACGATGTTGGCGAGCAGGCAGGTGGCCGTGACCCCGGCCAGGATGAGGACGACGATCAGCCCCGCCCCACGCCGTCTCCTGTGTCGCCTTGGCTTGCTGGCGAGCATTGGGATCAGCCTCCTGCGCTTTTCGGCGGGACGGCTCGGAAGGTGAAGAGGGGCTTGAGGCGCGCGCCGCTCCTGCCCTCAAGCTCCACCTCCCAACGCCAGGAGCCGACGCCGCGTGACTGGTCGAGCTCCATCCGCGATGCCTTGACCCTGAGGAGGAAGGGGGACCAGGCGGCGTCCTTGGCGGTCTTCCGCAACACGGTGTCATCCTCGAAGTAGAAGAGCACCTCGCCCTCGGGCGTGGGCACGTGCAGGATGTCGCCGACCAGTCGGAGCGGCGCGTTCGCGCGGCGGACCTCTGCCCGCCAGCGCTCGCCCGCGTCAATCGCCCGGCGGATGTCCTCCGCGTTCCCGAACACCCCGAACGAGTGCTTGACCATGTGGATGTTCGTGGCCATAGCGATTGTCATCAGGACGCCGACGACGAAGATGTAGGCGAGGAGCTCCACGAGGGTGAAAGCGCGGAGCATGACGCGTGACGCGTGACGCGTGACAAGAGAAGCCGCAGACGTGCGGCGTGCCGCGTGCCGCGTGCCAGGAGAAGACACAAGAGGGCGGAGGAATCGGAAATCGGAAATCGGAAATCGGAAACACCGAGGGCTCATTGGTGCGTGGCCTCCCTGATGACGGGGCCGCCCCAGCCGGAGGCGGCGGGGAGCCATTCGAGGCGCAGCTTCGGGCCGGTCACGGTGAGGACGAAGCGGCCTTCGGGCAGGTTGGCCGCGGCGTCGCCGCGCACCTTGTAGGCATGGACGCCCTCCGAATAGGCGCGCCACTCGCCGGCCAGGAGCGCCTCCATCTCCCCGTCAACCAGCTCGATTGCGATGGCGCGGGTGTAGGTGGCGCGCAGCGCCCGCTGGTCGCTGTGGCACGCGACGGCGAAGGCCGCCAGGACGACTGTGAGGATGCCGATGGCAACCGTGAGCTCGATCAGGATGGCCCCCCTGCGCCTGGCCGGTCTGGTCATCACCACAGGAGGCAACTCCTTACGATGCTCAGCCACACGTCGAAGAAGCCGATAGCGATGGCGGCGACGATGAGGCCGTTGACGATGGCGATGGCGCTCGTGACGACGTGTGCGGCGGCCTGCTCCTGCTGAAACGCCTTCGCGTCGAGCGATTGCTGCCAGCCGGCGAGCGCCTCGGCGAAGCCGGCGCCCACGTGTGCGGCGTTGGCGAGACGCCACTGGAACTCGCCCGTGCCGTCGAGCCGCCGCAGGGCCTCGGGGAGCGGGACGCCGCGTTCCATAGCCTCCCGCACCCGTGCCGCGCGGCGGATGAGGATGTGGTTGGCCGTGCTCTCGGCGGCCTTGGCGACCGCCTCGGGCTCAGGCACGCCGGCGTCGAGGAGCATGGCGAGCATCGCCGAGAAGTCGCGCTGGAGACGTTTCCGCCGCCAGGGGAGGTGATACTGAAGCCAGGCCGCCGCCCGCCCCAGCCCGAAGCGCCTCGGCCTCCTGATGTAGAGCGCCGCGAGCAGGATGAGGACGCCCGACAGCGCGCCCATCGCCATCAGCACACGGAACATGCCCCCGTGTGCCCAGAGAGCTGCGAACGACCCAGGAGGACTCAGGCGCATGTCCATCAGCATCAATTCGACGCTGGGCGCAACCCGGTCGGCGATGCACAGGACGGCCGGCAGGCCCAGGAAGGAGGCGCCGAGGACGATGAGGGCGAGGTAGTTCACCGCGGCGCGCGTCCGCGAGGCCGCGTCGGCGAGGAGTTGCCGGCAAGCGGGCAGCACCCGCCTGATGTCGCCCACCTGTCCCCCTACGCGGAGCGTGGCCACCGCCTGGGGCGGAAGCAGGTCGTCGCCCGGCTCGATGGCCTCGTGGAGCGGCACGCCCTCCAGGAGGCGCGTCGCAACGTCCTGGATGCCCTTGCCGAAGACCTTCTCCACGCGCTGGATGCCGAACACGTCGCAGTAGAGGTGGTAGGGCCAAACCGCCACGAGCTTCCCGAGCCAGCCGGCCCTCGCCAGCCAGCCGGTAGGCTCCGCGGCCGCGAGGGAGACGATGGCCTCCTCGGCGTTCTCCCCCCGCTCGATTGCGCCCTGG
Organism: Planctomycetota bacterium; assembly: GCA_016872855.1. Taxonomy (GTDB): domain Bacteria; phylum Planctomycetota; class PUPC01; order DSUN01; family DSUN01; genus DSUN01. The sequence goes on along the minus strand of VGYV01000280.1, from coordinate 5,210 downwards.
AGCACGTCGAGGAACAGCCCCGCGCGCTCCTGCCGCCGCAGCGGGACCGACAGAAGCCTGTACGCGATGTAGGGCATCACGAACGTGATGAAGAGCCAGATGATCAGTTGAAGAAGGAAGAGCCCCCACCACACGAGGAGATCGTACATCTGATCGCTGATCGGGCGGGGCATGGGGAGGGGGGGAAGGGAGGAGAGTGTCATCCCGTATGTCTCTCAGTTCCTGCGAAGCCTTCGCTTCTCTCGAATCGTCCTCGTCCTCGTCCCTCGTCCTCGTCCTCGACTCTTCCCCCCCAACGCAAGAGAATCGAGGACGAAGGACGAGGACGAGGGACGAGGACGATTGAAGACATCAGAACCCACCTCCCCCCAACATGGCCATCAGGCGCAGCAGCGGAAGGAGCACCGAGTAGACCTGTGCGACGAGCATGCCGCCGAGGACCAGGATGGAGCAGGGCAGCGCGGCGTAGAGGAGCATCTCGGTGCGGTGGCTCGCGCGGGCGCGGTAGAGCGCGGCGGCGCGCTCGAAGCCGCCCGCCATGTCCTCGCCCGCGTTGTCCACCATCCAGATGAAGAGCCTGGGGAGCGCCACGGCGTCCTGGGCCATCTCGCCGAAGCGGGTGGCGCCGCCGGCCAACTGGCTGCTGATGCTGGCGAGGTCGCGCGCCGCCAGCGTGCCGCCCTCCACCTCTTGCTGGAGGGCCAGGGCCTCGGAGAGGCTGCTCCCGCCCCGGAGCATGAGCGCGACGCCCGAGGCCAGTTGCGCCAGGCTCGCCTCCTTCAGCGGCGAGAGGCGCCAGCGGAGCCAGCGGCGCACCCAGGGGAGCGACACGGCCACCACTGCGAGCACCAGCATCCCAGTCAGGAGCGCGGGCGCGGCCACCGCCTGCACGCCCAAGGGAGGCCCGCTCCTGCGGTAGCTGTACGCCACCGTGGCAAGTTCACTCAGGTCACTCGGCTCCCCGCAGAAGTCCGCGAACGCGGGCGCGAGGTAGAGCGCCATGAAGAGCGAGAGGCCCAACGTGAGGGCCAGGACGATGACGGGGTAGACCATGATACCCTTGAGGCGTGTCAGCACGGTGCCCACGTTGCGGTAGTGGTCGGCGAGCATGGTGAGGACGGCGGGGAGGTTGTTGGCCTTGACGCCGACTCTGACCATGCTGGCGTAGAGGGGCGGGAGGCGGGTTTCGGCGAGGGCCTCGTCGAGGGGCGTGCCGGCGGCGAGCCTGGCGCGGAGCGCGTCGAGCTCGGCCCGCAGGCGGCCCCTCCGCATGCTCCGGCTCAGCTCCGCCACCGCGCCCTCAAGCGGTATCCCGTCGCGGAGCATGTTCGCGAGCTGCTCGTTGAAGAAGGCAAATGCCTCTTGGTTCACGTGGATCATGGCTCCTGGCTATGGTGAACTAGGATCGAGCCCCGCAGGGGCGTACTATAACAGCCCAGGGCGAAGCCCTGGGAACCGAGGCCATGGGTGGGCCAGCCCTGTAGGGGCGTACTACCTGGTCAGGGGGGCACATCCTGCCCGGGGCGCCTAGTACGCCCTTACAGGGCTGGATTGGGCCGCTCGGCCGTCCCAGGGCTTCGCCCTGGGCTGTTATAGTACGCTCCCTTCGGAGCGTCGGAGCCGAAGAACGATGCCGCAACTGGGGGTCACAATCGTTCACGTTCCGAAGACCCTCGCGTATTCGGCCTGGTTGGTGACGCCCTGGGCGACGAGGCGGCGGCCCTCGTCGGCGAGGGGCGTGGCGGGCACGGCGGCCGCGGCACCCTCCTGGCGGAGCCGCGTCCTGAGCGGCTCATCAATCCGCAGCCACTCGACGGCGGGGACACGGCCGCGGTAGCCGGTGCCCAGGCAGGCGTCGCAGCCCTTCCCGCCGCAGGAGGGGCAGAGCTTGCGGACGAGGCGCTGGTTGATGGCCATCTCGACCGCGGCGACCGCGGCGTAGCGGTCCTCGCACGTGGCGAAGAGGCGCTCGAAGACCCCCTTGCACGACCCCGCGTGGAGGGTTGAGATGACCAGGTGGCCCGTGAAGGCGGCTCGGACCGCGATGTTGGCGGTCTCCTCATCGCGGACTTCGCCGATGACGAGCACCTGGGGGTCCTGGCGGAGGAGGTGGCGGGCGGCCTTGGCGAAGTCGAGCCCGAGCGCCGCGTTGGTCTCCGTCTGCATCACGCCGGGCACCACCTGCTCGGCGGGGTCCTCGATGGTGATGATGTGGCGAGCGCCGCCGGCGGCCAGGTGGCGCAGGCAGGCGTAGATGGTGGTCGTCTTGCCGCTGCCGGCCGGGCCGGTGAGGAGGAGCATGCCCGCCGGCTGCGCCAGGAAGCCCTCGAGGGCCGCGAGCGCGTCGGGCCGGAACCCGAGCTCCCCGAGCGTGAGGGCCTCGCAGGAGGAGAAGAGGCGCAGGACGATCTTCTCGCCCGTCACTGTGGGATAGGTGGCGACGCGGATGTCGTTGCGGGCGCCCAGGTCGGCCTTCTCGATTCGCCCCTCTTGCGGGAGCGACTCCTGATAGGTCTTGAGCCTGGCGAGGTACTTGATGCGGCCGAAGAGGCGCTTGGCCAGCTCGTCTGGGAGGGTTTGCACCCTTGCGAGGCAGCCGTCGAGTCGGAAGGCCACCTCGGCGCACTGGGGGCCGCGGTGGATATGGACGTCGCTCGCTCCGCCGGCCTCCGCGCGGCGGACGAGTTCTTCGAGCACCTCTGGCGCTGAGCCTTCTGCGGGCATCTTCACGGCCCTCTGGGGTTGCGCCATTCTAGCGCCGCACGTGGAGTTGTCAAACCCCACGAGGCACGGGAGCGCCGTACCACACGCGTAGTACACTATACCCACGCGCCCACGGCCTGTCAAGAGCTACCTCGGCGCCCGCCTGCCTCTTGAATCGTCGTCGTTGTCGTCGTCGTCCTCGTCGTCGAATCCCTCGACGAGGGAGATACCCCTCGGCCTCGACGACGACGACGAGGACGACGACGAGCACGAGAAGACAGGAAGGGCGGCGGCCGCGAGAACTGGGGCCGGACTCCTCCGCCCCTTGCATATTTCGGGCGAATCGCTAGCCTATGCGCTGGTCAGGGGCGATTCGAATGCGGAACGACGGCGTCATCTTGTTCCTCCTCGTGCTCGGCACGGCGCTCTACGCGGCCACGATGGTGGTGTGGGCGCCGCAGCCGTTCGAGGATGCCGCGATTCTGATGCGCTACGCCCAGCACTTCGCGGAGGGCAAGGGCATCGTGTGGAACGCCGGCGAGCCGCCGGTGGACGGGGCGACTGACTTCCTGTTCATGCTCCTCGTGGGCGGCCTTCACGCCTGCGGGCTGCCGCTCGAGGGCGCCGTTCGCTGCCTGTGCTTCGACTCGCACCTGCTGACCGTGGCGGCGGTCTACGTGGCGGCCCGCAAGCTGCACGGCGCGCGGCAGTGGATGGCCGCGCTCTCCGCCGCATACCTGGCGGTTGGGCCGGGGATGGCCTACACGTCGGCCGGCTTCGGCACGCCCTTCTTCGCGCTCTTCGCGTGCCTGGCCTGGTGCTGGGCGAGCTGGCTGGCGTGCCGCCCCCCATCCCACGCGGCGTCGGCGGCGTTCGCGCTCCTCGGGCTCGCGATGGGGCTGATCCGCCCCGAGGGGGTGTTCCTGGCCTGCCTGATGCTCATCGCGGTCGTCTTCATGAGAGGGCCGCGGCGCGCGCTCGTGCCCATCGCCTGGTTCGTCGGCGTGTTCGCGGTGCTGGGGGGCGCATACTTCGCCTGGCGCTGGCAGTACTTCGGCAACCCGTTGCCCAACCCGTTCTACAAGAAGGGGGGCTGGGCGCTCCACTGGGACGGCTTGAAGAGCTCGATTCACGGGGCACTGCGCTTCTCGCTGCCGTTCACCCTGGCGTTCATCGCGGGGTTCCGCTCCCGGGCGACGGCGCGGCGGGCGGTTTTCGCACTGATCCCGATGGCGGGGTTCGTGGGACTCTGGGTGCTGCTGTCGGACGAGATGAACTACCACTGGCGGTTCCAGTACGCCATCCAGCCGGTCTTCCTCATCTCGTGGCCGCCGCTGGTCGAGGGGCTGTTCGGCGAGTGGCGCCTGCCCCCCTGGCGGTCGCTCGCGCGGCGGAGCCAAGTGCTCATCGGCGTCCTGGGCGGCATCGTGTCCCTCTTCGTGCTCGGCTACCACCACCGCATGGCTCGCCTCCCCGTCCTCTACGCCGATGGCAATGCGGCGGTGGCGCGGATGCTGCGCGACTACGCGGCAAAGGGCTACACTATGGCCGTCAGCGAGGCGGGACTCCTCCCCTTCTACTCGCGCTGGCGGGCGATAGACACCTGGGGCCTCAACGACCCCGAGATCGCCCACGCCGGCTCGATCACCGAGGAGCGCCTGGCGTGGGAGAGGCCGCACCTCATCGCCTTCCACGCCTACTTCTCGCCCCTTGTCCCACCAGAGGTGAACAACACCTGGGACGCGATGGTGTTGAAGCTGAAGGACTATGCGGAGAAGCGCGGCTACGTGCTCGCCGCGGTCTTCGGCGAGACGCCCTACGACACCCAGCACTACTACGTGCGGCCCGACTTCCCAGACTCCGCCGAGATCATCCGCCGCATCCGCGCCACGCCCTACATTCAGATGAGCACCGGCCGTGCCTGCTTCAACTACGCCGTGCCGTTCCCAAGCCGGCCGGCGCCGTAGGCCTCGCGCCCCGGTCCGCTCCGCTCATATCCAAAGCGGTAACTCCGTTACCGCACTCCATAGCCCCGACCGTCCTCGGTGCAGGAGGAGTATGGAGTGCGGCATCGGAGATGCCGCTTTGGTAGTCAGCGGAGCGGCGGCACGTCGAAATCCTTGGGGAGCATGCCAAGCTCCCGGAGCAGGCGGGCAACCATCGTCTGATGCTGGCGCACGCGGAGCTCGAGGGGCTGGAAGGTGCAAGTGGCCTCGAGGATCATCGCGCGGGCGCCGAGCAGGTCGGCAGCGGAGCACGCGACGCTGCCCTGAATGGGGCCGCGAAGGAGCACGAACTTGCTCCCCTCGGCCTCGATGGTGGCATTCACCGACTCCAGCATCCGCTCGGCCTGGGCGCGGGTGGAACGCTTGGTGTCGTGGATGATCGTGCTGCCGGTGCCGAGCTTGAGCTGCTGGCGGACGCCGATTGCTTCGTGAAGGTCGAGGAGCCAGTCGGGGCGGGTCTTGGACACGAACTCCCAGAGAGCCGCTGCCAGCTCGCCCTTC
>VGYV01000279.1 GCA_016872855.1 Planctomycetota bacterium | reverse complement strand
GATCTCGTCCTCATCCCTCCTGGCTCGTTTGCCATGGGGTCGGAAAGGGGCACTCCGAACCAGAAGCCAGTCCATCAAGTGACTTTCGCCAAGCCCCTCTACATTGGCAAGTACGAGGTCACGCAGCGGCAGTGGGAGGTGGTCATGGGCGCCAACCCCAGCATCTTCAAGGGGCCAGAGAACCCGGTGGAGCAGTTGACGTGGATGGCCTGCCAGGAGTTCATCAAGAAGCTGAATGAGAAGACCGCTCGGAAGTTCGGTCTGCCCAGCGAGGCGGAATGGGAGTATGCCTGCCGGGCCGGCTCGACAACCGCCTTCTGTTTTGGCGACAATGCCTCCGGACTTTCCGACTACGGTTGGCATGCCGGAAACTCGGACATGCGGACCCACCCCGTCGGCCAGAAGAAGGCCAACGCCTGGGGCGTTTTTGACATGTACGGCAACGTCCTTGAGTGGTGCGAGGACACTTGGCACAGCAGCTACGCAGGTGCCCCTGGCGATGGGGGCGCCTGGCTGACAGGTGGTGACCAGGCCGTTCATGTGTTGCGCGGCGGGGGCTGGGGCACCTACTCGGTAAACATCGGCTCCGCATCCCGGCTCGGGCCCTTCGTGGGAAGGGCTAGGGGAAACCACGGTTGTCGCGTTGTCCTGCGACCCTTCTGATCGCGGCTTGGCGTTACTTTCTCGATCAGCTTGGGCGCCCGGAGGCCTCACCGGGGCGCAAGCCGGTTCTCTTGCCTGCACGCCCACTGCGACGGGGCTCTGCGTCACACGCCGCTTGCATGCCTACTCCGCCGCCGCTACAATGCTCCGTGAATGGCGTTGAGAGGGGGGTGGGGGCCGTCAATTGGCGAAGTTCATCAGGCCCGAGCTCGACTTTCATAGGCTCCGTGCGAATCGGACCGCCGCCACCATCCACTGGGCGAATCTGATGCGACAACTCGGCTTTGCGTGGGTCGCGCTGGCTTGGCTGGCGGCCTCGGCGTCCGCCGCGGTGTTTCAGTACTGTGTGCCCGTGGCGACCGACAGGGGAGAAAGGGCGGCGTTCCTATGGCTCCCGCCCCAGGCCCGGCAGGTCCGTGGCGTGGTGATGGGCGGGATGACGCTCGCCGAGCGCGAGTGCGCGAAGGATGCTCGCGTCCGTCAGGCGTGTGCCGCCGAGCAACTGGCCATCGTCTTCCTCAACTGCGGGCTCGGGTCGGTGGACGTGCAGAGGGTGCTCGACGACCTGGCGAAGGCGTCGGGCTACCACGAAGTCTCCGTGGCGCCGCTGTTCTTCATCGGCCATTCGGCCGCCGGGCCGCAGGCGAAGGCGTGCGCGGCGAAGATGGCTGTGCGCTGTTTCGGGCTCGTCCAATACCGCGGTGGCGTGCCGGGCGGGGCTGACGCCCTGCCGCCCGGCGTGCCGGCGCTCATGATGGTCGGGCAGTTCGACGAGTTCGGCGGCACGATGCGCGACGAGGCGGGCCGCGAGGCCTGGGAGGGCGGCCGCGACGCCCTCGCCGCCTATCGCGCACAGGACGAGCGGAACCTGGCGAGCATCGTGGTCGAGCCGGGGGCCGGGCACTTCGCCTGGTCCGACCGCAACGCCGCCTACCTCACCCTCTTCCTCCGCAAGGCCGCCCAGGCCCGAATCCCCGATTGGCCTCTTGATGCCAAAGAGCCGGTCAAGTGCAAGGAGATCGATCCCCGCACCGGCTGCCTCGCCGACCTGGCGATCAAGGCGAAGGCTGCCTGGCACTTCGACAAGGAGATGGCCGAGGCCACCGTGGCCTACCACAGCGGCTTCGAGAAGAAAGACCAGTTCATCAAGTGGCTCGACCCCGTCTGGGTGGACGCCGGGGCGCGCTTCTTCTTCACGCAGATCAAGTGGGTGGGGGACGGCCAGACGTTTGAGGTGCATCCAGTCTACGCGGACTCCTACCCCGGGCAGCACGGGGGCCGGGGGCCGAAGTGGCCGCAGGCGGGGCAGCCGGTCGGCCACTCGTCCGCGCCCATCCTCGTGCGGCCCGTGAGCGGGCCGGTCGTGGCCACGGGGCCGAACACGCTGCGCATCCGCCACGATGCCCTGACGCCGGCGACCGAAGGCTCGCGCGTCACCTTCCTCGCCTACAGCGAGGGCGACGGCGTCTACCGCTACGCCGAACAGGTGGGCATGATGCCCCGCGGCTTCAAGGGCCTCACCAAGGGCAAGGATCAGACCATCACATTCCCGCCGCCCGGCGACCTGAAGGCCGACGGCGCCCCGGTGGAGCTGAAGGCGACGAGCGACGCCGGCCTGCCCGTCGAGCACTACGTAGCCTTCGGCCCCGCCATTGTGGAGGACGGGAAGCTCAAGGCCGCCGAGGTGCCCGCCCGCGCGGCGTTCCCGGTCGCCGTCAAGGTCGTCGCCTGGCAGTTCGGCAGCGGCGTCGAGCCCCTCGTGAAGACCGCCACGCCCGTCGAGCAGACGCTCCACATCCTCAAGCCATAGAGAGGAGGCGCCGCCATGCGCATCGCCCCCTTCCGCGTGCTGCTTGCACTCGCCGCGCTCGGCCTCCCGTGCGCCGGCGGCGAGAAGGTCGCCATCGGCTTCCTCCACCGCGAGGCCGAGCAGTACCGCGCCGAGTGGCGCGACTACGGCTACCGACAGGCCCTCGTGAAGGCGGGAATGGACGGCTCGCTCGTGGACGATGCTCCGCTCTTCCGCGGCACCGTGAACGAGGAGGCGTTCCTTGCCACTCTCAAGCCCTTCAACGCCATCGTGCTCATCACCAGCGAGGAGGGCATCTACAACTTCGCCGAGCTCAAGGCCCGCTGCGAAGCCGTCCGCGGCGTCCTCGAACGCTACGTGGCCGAGGGCGGCGGCCTCTTCGTGCTCCTTCAGGCCCACCGCTATCCGAACAGCGACGATGAGACCTACTACAACCACCTCCTCGCCGGCTTCGGCGCCGCCTTCCTCCACGAAGGCACGTTCGACCCCGAGCGCGTCTTCCGCGCGCCCAAGACCCTCTGCCTGCCGCAATGGGACTACTTCTGGACGACGAGCATCAAGCCGCATCGCGCCACGGAGGGTGTCGAGCGGCTCTACCTGCCCAAGCTCCTCTTCGAGCGGCCGGGCGTGCCCGCCTTCAAGCTCGATGGGCCGTGGACCGCCGTCGTCTCCGGCGAGGCATCGGCCAAGAGCTTCGTGCAGCACAAGAACGACAACCTGCCCGACTGGACGAAGCAGGGCACCCACGCGGCCCCGCCGCCGATTGCCGCCGCCCGCGAGTTCGGCAAGGGACGCGTCTTCGTCTACGCCGCCCCGAACATGCACGTCTTCTCCAACTTCGGCAACCGCATCTGGCAGCACATCCTTGAGGCCGAGGGCGACGCCGAGGGCGGCAAACCCAGCCACGGCAACCGCCTGGTCACTAACGCTCTCAAGTGGCTCGGCCAGCCGTCGCTTGCCATCGAGGGCTACGGCACCTTCCGCGACACGCCGCCCAAGCCCATCACCTTCCCCGCGTCCGTGGACTGGGACAAGTATCAGTTCGCCCCCGCCGCGAAGCCCGACACCTATGGCGACGGCGCGCCGATCACCTTCCCCGAGGCGACCGTCGGCGTCCGCGGCATCATCGGCGCGCACACCGCCCTCACCGACGGCCAAGGCTCCGTGGCCGACTACGTCGCTGCCGCGAAGAAGGCCGGCCTCAAGTTCATCGTCTTCGCCGACCCGCTCGAGCTCCTCACGCCCGAGGAGCTGGCGAAGCTCCAGGCCGACTGCGCCGCCGCGAGCAAGGACGCCGACTTCGTCGCCATGCCCGGCATCGAGTACACCGACGTCCTCGGCAACCGCTGGGCCGCCTGGGGCGAGAAGCTCATCTGGCCCCCTGCCGACTTCGAGTACCGCGACCGCAAGTACGCGCTCTGGGACGGCCAGCGCATCCACCTCACCGGCCAGTATGAGTACATCTGCGGCTTCCGCCCCAACGCGCTGATTGACTACAAGACCCTCCAGAACGGCCCCTCCCATCCCGCGAACATGTGGTGGTTCTTCCGCGTCTTCCCCTTCGCCTACGAGGGCGCGAAGCCCCTCGCCGACAACTTCGACCAGTGGCTCTACGCCCTCCGCGACCTCCGCTGGATGGACCCCGCGTCGTTCACGCGGGTCAAGTCGCCCGCCCAGGTCGCCGAGGCCACCGCCACGTGCGTCACGGTCCTCCGCAACGCAGCGCTCGCCCGCGAATGGCTCGACAGCCGCTGCACCTCCTTCTTCTCCGGCGCCCGCCCCTACGTCACGCAGGGGCCGCTCATCCTCTCGTGGGAGGGCCTCAACACCCAGATGGAGCAGCCGCTCGACGTCACCCGCGGCATCCAGCGCGTCCGCCTCCGCTTCGACGTCGCCTCCGACGCCGGCATCCGCGAGGTCCGCGTCCACGACGCCAACTTCGGCGTCATCCGCCGCTTCCTGGGCAACGGGGCGAAGCAGCTCGCCCGCGAGTTCGAGATGGTTCACGACCGCCAGCACTTCCTCACCCTCGAAGTGCTCGACACCCAGGGCCGCCGCGCCGTCTCCCGCTGCATCCTCCTCTACTGCTACAAGAGCGGCCTCTACCGCTGCGGCGACAACCTGAACACGCTCTCATCGTCCTCGATGACCTGGCACCCCGACCGCGCCGAGATGCCGCTGGCGAAGCACCACGAGGACATCGGGCGCATCTCCATCGCCGGCTTCGACACCTCGAGCGGCGTCGCCTCGCAGCCCAGCCTCTGGCGCTACGACTTCATCCGCGCCGCCGAAAAGGCCCCAGAATATCCCCCATATCGCCAGGGCGCCGTCAACAAAATCCTCGACGTGAAGCTCACCTCTCACGACCTCCAGGTCTTTTCGTTCAAGATGGACCACCTGATCGAGGGCTGGGACAACGAGCAGCGCCCCAACCCCGCCCTTTCAAGCATCCCCCGTAGAATCGGCGACCTGGAACTCTTCGAGCGCACCCACACTTGCTATGGCCTCCGCAGCCGCACCGACTACTTCCTCAAATGGAACCACCGCCGCGAGTTCGAGGGCACCAAGGACTACCGCGGCGGCATCATCTGGCACGAGGGCGAGATTCGCTTCAAGAAGCCCGTCACGCTCCGCGGCAACGTGCCCATCCCGTTGGTCGTGATGGACGGCCCGGGCGGCGCGCCCTACCGCCAGTTCGACCACCTCTTCGTCACCGACCGCGACCGCGGCACGCTGGGCATCGCGCTCACGCCCCAGGACAAGGAGCACCGCCTCGCCGGCCGCATCGCCCCCGGCGGCTACATCGCCGCCTTGCCCACCGACGTCGGCTACTACGCCGTCCTGACCTCATCCGACAGCGATTTCGCCTACGACTCACAGGAGTGGGACAAGAGCGTCGCAAGGTTCGGCCGCATCGAGATCGGCCTGGGCCGCGACGGCCAGAGGGTCAAGGCGGGCGAGGCCATCCCCTACCGCTTCATGGTCGCCACCCTCAACGACCGCCGCGTCTCCAACGAGCTGCTCGAGGACATGCGCCGCGCCTACAACCTCCTAACCCCCCTCCCTCTCAGGGAGGGGGAAGGGGGAGGGTTGGACCCCCGGGCCGACCCTCACCCTACCCTCTCCCTGGAAGGGAGAGGGGTCAAGGCAGGCTATCCCATGAACGTCAAGGTCGGTAAGCTCCTTGACGCCCAGTTCTTCCTCACCCTCGAGGCCGAAGGCGGCGAAGCGGTGTTGGACCTCGGCCCCCGCGAGATGATCTGCGACCTCCCCATCCGCGTCCGCGGCATCGAGGACAACGGCTGCGCCGCCGTCTACCGCTCCCCCTCCCTCGGGGAGAGGGGTGGGGTGAGGGTGCCTTCCCCAGGGGGTAGCTTCCACCGCTTCATCGCCGTGGCCGGCGGCGCCGCGTACTTCCAGGAGCCCATCGAAAAGGCAGCGACCCTTTGGGTGGGGAACACGTTCGTGGCCAGCGACAAGCGCCTCAAGTTCACCCTCGTCGCCCTCGGCCAGGCCCCGGGGAAGAAGCCCTTCCTCGAAGTCCACAACCCCACCGACGAGGCGATCAAGGCCATCGTCACCTCGCCATCCCACTGTCCGCTCTTCGGCGGCTTCCGCCGCGAGGTCGCCGCGCCGCCGGGAAGCAGCGTCCGGCTCACGGACATCGAGGGCCAGCCGTGATTAGGCTGACACGCCCCCCGGTTTCCCGCACAAGCCCTTCGGCCACTGCCTGGACTCCTGCGCTGGCCCGGGCGGATGTGCCGGGGAGCGCGGTTCCGTCCTTCTCCCGCTCCGCTGCGGTCGAAAGCGGCATCTGCGATGCCGCACTCCATATTCCTCCCGCCACGGACGCGCGTGGATTATGGAGTGCGGCGACGAAGTCGCCGCTTTGGATTGCCGGGCCAGCGGGCGCACCCCAAACTGAGGGCGTGTCAGGTGATTGGGCACTTGACAGCGGTGCGCCCTGCGGCTAGCATCAGGGGCGTCTCGCGTTCCGAGTTCCGTGTTTCGAGTTTGGGTCATGCCCCGACGACTCCTCGTGCCGTCCATCGAGCCGTTCGCCAGCCCCGTGGAGGGGCTGCTGGCGCTCTGCCGCTGGTTCATCCGGCTGCGGTGGCTGGCGGCGGCCGCGCTGTTCGGCATCGTGGCGGTGACGCGCTGGGTCGTGGGGATTCGGCTGCCGCTGGCCCAGCTCTTCGGCCTCGGGGCCGGCCTGGTCAGCTACAACATCCTGTTCAAGTGGTACAATGAGACCCTGGCGGCGCGGCCGCGCGAGAGCGTGAGCCTCGGCATGGCCGAGCGCTTCGCAAACGTGCAGGTGATCGCCGACCTGGTGTGCATGACCGTGCTCCTCCACTTCTCGGGCGGGGTGGAGAACCCGCTGAGCGTGTTCTACGTGTTCCACGTGATCATCGCCAGCGTGATGCTGCGGGAGTGGGAGAGCTACCTGCACGCGGCCGTGGCGCTCGTGATGTTCGCCGCGCTCGTGCTGCTCGAGTGCGCCGGGGCCGTGCCGCACTACCAGTTGGCCGGCTACCTCAGCGGTCCGCAGTACCAGAACGGCGCGTTCATCTTCGGCCACCTCGGCGCCCTGGCCGTCACGCTCTTCGTCTCGGCCTTCATGGCCACCTCGATCGTGGCGCGGCTGCGGGAGCGGCAGGCCGACCTGGTGGCGACGAGCGCGCGGCTGATCGAACTGGAGGCCCGCAAGTCCCGCTTCATGCGCATCGCCGCCCACCAGCTCCGCTCACCCCTCTCCGCCATCCACTCCCTCCTCGCCATCGTCCTGAAGAACTACGAGGGCCTCAGCGAAGAGAAGCGGACCGACATGATCCGCCGGGCAGAGAGCCGCACCCGCCTGATGCTCGACCTCCTGTCCGAGCTCCTCGCCCTCTCGCGCCTGCGTGACGCGCGCGACCAGAAGTCCGACCGCCAACTCGTGGCGCTCGACGAGGTCGCACAGCGCGTCGTCGCTCTCTTCAGCGCCCAGAGCGAGGAGAAGGGACAGACGCTCGATGTCCGCCTCGAGGCCGGCCCCGCCCAAATCTACGGCGAACCCGAAAAGCTGCGCGACGTGCTCCTGAACCTGGTCTCCAACGCCATCAAGTACACCCCCAACGGCGGCCGCGTCACCGTGGCCAGCCGCGCCGACGAGGCGAGCGTGACCTTCGAGGTCGCCGACACAGGCATCGGCATCCCCCTCGAGGACCAGCCCCACCTGTTCGAGGAGTTCTTCCGCGCCCAGAACGCCCGCGCCCTCATCCACGAGGGCACGGGACTCGGACTCTCCATCGTCCGCGAAATCGTCGAGTCCTACGACGGCGAAATCGCCTTCGAGAGCACCCCGGGCAAGGGCACACGCTTCACCGTCCGCTTCCCCCTCGCCGTCTGCCCCCTGCCCCCGGCCGCTCGACAGGCCCACGGCAGCGCCGGAGATGTGGCCAAGACTGCCTAAAGGCAGGACTCCGAACGGGAAGCACCGCTTGTTTGGAGTCCTGCCTTCAGGCAGTCTTCGGCTGGATTGAGCCGAATCACCTGGAGCCCCTCGCAGGAGATTACCGATGAGGCACGCCCGAGCGTTCGTGGCAATGTTGTTCGCTATGGCCTGCGCCTGGGGGGCGGAGGCGGCAGCGCCCAATCAGTGGGTGAGGCTGGACGGGGACCTGTCGGACGCGCGCCCAGGCTGTGCGCTTGTCTCCATGACGGACCTCAGGCAAATGCTCCTGGTCTGCCCCTGGAAGGAAGGCATGGCGGCGCCGAGCGTGATGGCGTTCGACCCCGTGTCGCGCACACGGGGCCAGCTCGCCGCCGGCCCGAAGCAGAAGGAGGGCTTCTATCCCTACTACCAGGCGGCTTACGACCCAGGCACGAAGACCATCTACTGCCTGTCCGGCGGCCCCGTGCTGCACGCATTCAACATCACGGAGAACACCTGGACCGCGCAGCCCCCTGCGCCAGAGCTGGAGGGCCTGAGCTGGCACGCGATGGCCTGCGACCCCGCGGGCAAGCGCCTCGTGGTCGTGGGCGCCGACAAGAAGGCCGACAACCTCGGCTGGCTCCGCACCGTCGTCTACGACATCCCGTCGGGCAAATGGTCGCGGCTCGACGTGGCCGACGCCCAAGTCGTGAAAGAGCACAAGGAACTGGTCACGGCGAAGGAGGCGGTGATTGACCTCGTCGGCCGCATTCGCCTCGCTTGGTTCCGCGACCCGAAGGGCGTGGGTACCGAGGCCGAGCTGAAGGCCCTCGCGGAGCGCTGCGAGGCGCTGAAGAAGATGCCGGAGATGGGGCGTTTCGTCTCCACCGTTGTGGGCATCGCCGCGCTGCTCGACCAGAAGGATGCGCGGAAGTCGTTGGCAGCGCTCAAGCAGGCCGGCGACCTCCAGTGGATGCTCGAAGTGGCCGCTGAGGCGCAATACCCCGTCCCCTGCTCCCGCCGCAACTCGCCCCTGGCCTTCGACGAGAAGAACCGCGTCTTCGTCCTCTTCGGCGGCGACCACGAGGACTACCTGATGAACGACACCTGGCTGCTCGACATCGAGAAGCGGTCGTGGCGGCGGGCCAAGCCTGACAAGGCGCCCAGCCCCCGCGCCGGCCACGCTCTCGTCGCCCTGCCCAAGAGCGGCAAGGTCGCGCTCTATGAGGGCTACGTGCAATCGTCGAGTACCGACTACGGCGCCGTGCCCTACCAGCCCCTCAACCCGCGCCAGCTCTGGCTCTTCGACCCCAAGACTGAGCGGTGGGACCTCGTTGGCTCCTGGCCTCTGCCGGCGAAGGACGACACGTCCACCCCCGCCCCGCTTGGCTTCTTCGACGGCTATGCGAGCCAGTACTACTGCCCGCCCGCCATCGCTGCCGACGGCGACGACCGCCTCATCCTCGCCGCCCACGCGGCCGGCCCCTGGTTCTGGCGCTGGAAGCGGCCGGCCGAGACGTGGACGCTCACCATCGACCCCGCCCGCCTCGACGCCGAGGGGCGCGAGAAGCTCGGCGCCGAACCGCATCAGCGGCTCTACCGCACCGGCCCCTTCGTCGCCTCCTTCTGCGAGGTGCCTGACGAGCCCAAGCCCACCGGCCTCGACGCCCTCCCCGACAACCAGTGGGTCCGCCTCCCCGACGCCCCCCGCAACCCCTGCCGCGGCTGCCGACAGCGCGACTGGGGCACCTGCGTGTGGGACTCCGACCGCGACCAGATTCTCCTCTGGGGCGGCGGACACTGCGTCCGCTCCGCAAGCGTCGTCGCCCACTGGTCCCCCGCCTCGGGCCGCATCGTCGAGGGCTACGACGCCGACGAGCCCTACGGCGCCAACGGCGGCGGCGGCTTCGACTCCTCCCTCCTCAGCCGCCCCTGGGTCTCCACCCACAGCTACAACCACTACGCCTACGACCCCAAGTGCCGCCTCCTCGTCTCCGGCCGCGGCTACCTCTACGACCCCGAGCGAATGGACTGGCTTCGCATCGAGCGCTACCCGCTCCCCTTCGCCTTCTCGTGGGGCAACACCTGCGTCGAAACCTCCCCCCACGGCGCCGTGGCCTGGGCGCGGAAGAAGCAGGGCGAGGACGCCGGACTCTGGCTCTTTGATAGGGAGAAGGGCTGGGCCGACCTCGAACCCAAAGGCAGGCTCTTCCCCCCCTACTGCGACGCCCACGGCATGGTCTACGACTCCAAGCGCGACCGCATGCTCCTCAGCGGCGTCGGCGGCGGCTACGCCAAGCTCAGCAGCGGCGACCTCCTGGCCTTCGACTTCAAGACGAAGGAGCTGAGCCTCATCACGCCCGAGAACAGCGAATTCGCCCGGACGAACAACGCCCGCGAGATGGCCTACATCGCCCACGCCGACTGGGTGCTCATCGGCGAGCTCTATCCGCGCGGCCAGAAGGTCAAGGGCACCCGCTACACCCGCGTCTACGACTGCGCGAAGAACCGGATGTTCCTCCTCGACGCCGGCCCCGTGGCCGACGGCTACAGCGTGGGCTGGATGTACGACGCAGGTCGCAAGCTCGCCTACGCCTTCAGCTTCCGCGGCGAGGCCTGGGCCATCAAGCTCGTCCCCGCCACCGCCAAGCTCCTCGACAAGCCCCAGGAATAGACCCTGACCGCCCCCTGGTCTGGCGGACCTACCTAACGCCCCCATCACAATCCTCCTTAGAAACTATCTCAAAACCCACGCGGGCTGCGTTGCCGGCGTCAGCGGGGCGGATGCAAGGCGCGGCGACGAGGCGATGCAACGGAGAGCATCGTCGAGGAGCCGCAACACAGCAGCGGCGCCGCTCG
>VGYV01000278.1 GCA_016872855.1 Planctomycetota bacterium | reverse complement strand
TGCCGCGGATGCAAGGTCCTGGCGCGGGGCAAGCCGCGGCAGCCTTCAGCAACAGCCCGAACGCGAGCGAAATGTCGTACGGATATGGAAGTCACGCAATAACAGGCGCTTACGCTCTCATGCTGCATGCTGTGCCTGGCACGAATGGCGTGAAGATAAGGCATTTCCGCCTGAAGGCCGAACTACGAACGAAGCCGCAACCTGTTGGTAGTTCGGCCTTTAGGCGGTCCCCTCCTGTGGGTGCGCTGGGGACAATGCCCTTATCTTCACGCCATTCGTGCCTGGCACCGCATCCGCCGCAGTGCCTGGCACCGCATCGCGCCGCATCCGGCATCCGCAACCACGACGGGGCGTGCCCATCGGCCGGTGGAGTTGCCCTCGTTGGGAAGCTCCGGCTTCTCAGTGGGGAGGGTGCCTTCTGCGTCGTCCGCGGCGAGCCAAGCACCCTCATCCCAACCCTCTCCCCGAGGGAGAGGGGGAATGGTTGCCTCATCGCCACAAACGTAGAGAAGCTGAGCTTGGCGACGAGAGCGTGGGGGGCGGACACGCGAGCCGCGTGTCGCTACGGGTAACCCGGCGCGGGGTGTCCCCTGGGGGTGAGTCGAATGGCCCGCCAGTCGGGCCACGCGAGGCCCACCCCGAAGGCCGGGAAGACTGGGAAGACTGGGGAAACTCAGGGGGTTGTGGTGCGCGCCGGCGGCTACTTCTGCGGCCCCGACCAGGGCATGCCCTTCCCGCCCGCACGCAGCGAGGCGTTTCGCCAGGCCCTCGAGCGCTATGGCCGCTATCCCCTCGAGCGCCCATGAATCTCCGCGCACGGCGCTTGACGCCTCCGATCATCGCGCGTAGCAGCAAGCGTCCCGCTTGCTGGCCGCAACCGGGACGGTTGCAGCCACGTGGACTTGACGCCCCCCGCCCCACCCGCTAAGATGAACAGCCGTCGTGTCGCCGGCTCCACCAACCTGTCCGCACAAGGGGATCGTCGCATGGCAAAGGCAGCGAAGGCTCCCGCCCAGCCGCAGGCGAAGTTCGGCATCATCGGCATGGCCGTGATGGGCCAGAACCTGGCGCTCAACGTGGCGAGCAAGGGCTTCCCTTGCGCCGTCTATAACCGCACGGCGGCCCGCACGGAGGAATTCGTCGCCGGCCCCGCCGCGGGCAACAAGCGAATCATCCCCTCCTACGGCCTCAAGGCATTCGTGGCCTCCATCAAGCGCCCCCGCAAGGTCATGCTCATGGTCAAGGCCGGCGAGGCGGTGGACGATTTCATCAAGAAGCTCGTGCCGCTGCTCGACAAGGGCGACCTCGTGATTGACGGCGGCAACTCGCTGTTCAAGGACACGATTCGCCGCAACAAGGCGCTCGAGGCGAAAGGCATCCTCTACATCGGCACGGGCGTGAGCGGCGGCGAGGAGGGCGCGCTCCACGGCCCCGCCATCATGCCCGGCGGCCAGAAGGCGGCCTGGGCGCTCGTGAAGCCCATCTTCACCAAGATCGCCGCCCAGGTCGGCTCCGACGCCTGCTGCACCTACATCGGCCCCGACGGCGCGGGCCACTACGTGAAGATGGTCCACAACGGCATCGAGTACGGCGACATGCAGCTCATCTCCGAGGCATACTTCATCATGGCCACCGCCCTCGGCCTCACGGCCAGCGAGCTGCACGAGGTCTTCGCCGAGTGGAACGCCGGCGAGCTGAACTCCTACCTCATCGAGATCACGGCCGACATCTTCACGAAGGTGGACCCCGACACGGGGAACGCGCTGGTGGAGGTCATCCTCGACAAGGCGGGCCAGAAGGGCACGGGGGCCTGGACGAGTCAGAACGCATTGGAGTTGGGCGTCGCGGCCCCGACCATTGCTGAGGCCGTCTTCGCCCGCTGCATCTCCGCCGTCAAGGTCGAGCGCGTCGCCGCCGCCCAGCAGCTCGTGGGGCCGATGGACGTGAACTGGGAGATTAGCCGCGGCGAGGCCATCGAGAGGATTCGCCAGGCCCTCTACGCCTCGAAGGTCTGCTCCTACGCCCAGGGCTTCGCCCTCATCCGCGAGGCCGCGAAGGAATACAAGTGGGACATCAAGTTCGGCGACCTGGCGATGATCTGGCGGGGCGGCTGCATCATCCGTGCCCAGTTCCTCCACCGCATCAAGGAGGCGTTCGACCGCGACCCCGGCCTTGCCAACCTGCTGCTCGACCCCTACTTCAAGGGCATCCTCGAGAAGGCCCAGGCGAGCTGGCGCGAGGTCGTCGCCGCGGCGAGCATGATGGGCATTCCCGTGCCCGCCTTCAGCTCGGCTCTGGCCTACTTCGACAGCTATCGCCGCAGCCGCCTCCCCGCCAACCTCATCCAGGCCCAGCGCGACTACTTCGGCGCCCACACCTACGAGCGCGTTGACCGCCCCGGCTCCTTCCACACCGAGTGGCTGAAGGAGTAGCCCCATGACTGAGCACAAGGAGCTTCTGACCTGGGTGCGTGAAGTCAAAGAGATGTGCCAGCCGGACAAGGTGGTGTGGATTGACGGCTCGGACGAGCAGCGGCGGGCCCTGCTGGCCGAGGCGTGCAAGACCGGCGAGTTCATCGAGCTGAACCGGGAGAAGCTGCCCGGCTGCTACTACCATCGCTCGGCGCTCAACGACGTGGCGCGCACCGAGGGCCTCACCTACGTGTGCACGAGCAGTGAGGAGGACGCCGGCCCGACGAACAACTGGATGGCGCCCGAGGAGGCCCGCGACAAGGCGACGGCGATCTTCGCGGGCTCGATGCGCGGCCGCACCATGTACGTCATCCCCTTCTCGATGGGGCCGATCGGCTCGCCCTTCAGCAAGATCGGCGTCGAGGTCACCGACAGCATCTACGTCGTCATCAACATGCTCATCATGACCCGCGCGGGCAACGCCGTGCTCGACCAGCTCGGCACGGACGGCAAGTTCACCCGCTGCCTCCACGGCAAGGCGGAGCTGGACCTCAAGAAGCGCTTGATCCTGCACTTCCCCGAGGACAACACGATCTGGAGCGTGGGCTCGGGCTACGGCGGCAACGCGCTGCTGGGCAAGAAGTGCCTGTCGCTGCGCATCGCCGGCTACCTGGCCCGCCAGGAGGGCTGGATGGCCGAGCACATGCTCATCCTGGGCATCCAGCACCCCGACGGGCAGATTGACTACATCGCGGGTGCCTTCCCCAGCGCCTGCGGGAAGACGAACCTGGCCATGCTCGTGCCGCCCGACGCGCTGGCGAAGAAGGGCTACAAGGTGTGGACCATCGGCGACGACATCGCCTGGATGCGCGTCGGCCCCGACGGCCGCCTGTGGGCCTGCAACCCCGAGACAGGCTTCTTCGGTGTCGTGCCCGGCACAGGCTCGAAGTCCAACCCCAACGCCCTGAAGACTCTCCAGCGCAACAGCCTGTACACGAACACGGCTTACTGCCCCGACGACCAGAGCGTGTGGTGGGAGGGCTGCGACGGGCCGCCGCCGGCTAATCTCCTCGACTGGCGCGGCGAGCCCTGGCATCCCGGCATGGTGGACGAGCACGGCAAGAAGCTCCACGGCGCCCATCCCAACAGCCGGTTCACCGCCCCTGCTGCCCAGTGTCCGTCCATCTCGCCCCACTGGGAGGACCCGCAGGGCGTGCCCATTTCCGCCATCGTCTTCGGCGCACGCCGCGAGCGTCTCGCGCCGCTCGTCTACCAGTGCTTCAACTGGCAGCACGCCGTCTACGTGGCCGCCACCATGGTCTCCGAGCGCACCGCCGCCGCCGAGGGCAAGCGCGGCGAAATCCGCCACGACCCCATGGCCATGCTCCCCTTCTGCGGCTACAACATGGCCGACTACTTCCAGCACTGGCTCGACATGGGCAAGCGCATCACCCACCGCCCCAAAATCTTCCGCGTCAACTGGTTCCGCACCGACGACGACGACAACTTCCTCTGGCCCGGCTTCGGCGAGAACCTGCGCGTCCTCCTCTGGTGCCTCGAGCGCTGCCACGGCCACGCCGGCGCCATCAAGACCCCCATCGGCTACATCCCCACGTACGACAGCATGCACTGGGACGGGCTCGACTTCTCGCGCGACACGTTCGGCGACCTGCACGCCATGTATATCGAGGACTGGCTCGAGGAGCAGGCCCTCAACCGCCAGTTCCTCGCCCAGTTCGGCAGCCGCCTGCCGCACGAGCTGTGGTACGAGCACGCCGCCCGCGACCACCGCCTGCGCGGAGAGGACTGAGCCGCCGCCCCAGGGCGTGTTGCCCAAAGCCTCGTCAAGGGTTCGACCCCGTTCGGAGTCCCGCCTTTAGGCGGATTGGCGCAGGAGAGGACCGCCTGAAGGCGGGACTCCCAACGAGTTCAGCACTGGGGCAACACGCCGCCGCGCTTGACCCCGCCATCGCCAATACGTAGGATGGCGCACGCGAAGGGTGGCACGGACAAACTCGTTTGTCCGTGGGCACGCCCAAACCAGTTTGGGCGTGGCACCCTGGCGGAGAGGCGAAGGTGAGCGGAACGAGCATCGCCGCCGCGGCAGCCGTGGGCCTGGGGCTCGGCCAGGCTCTAGCGGCCACGCTGGCCCACACCGACAGGAACGGGCGCATCCGCGCCCTCGACCTGCTGGGCGAGTCGGTCGAGATTCGCACGGACCTCCGCATCCCCACCCAGGGCTGGAAGAAGATCCCCAACCTCGACACCGCGAAGGGCGTGAAGGCGACCCACGGCGACGGGGCGTGGAAGTGGGCGGGAACCGTCGAGCCTGAGCCTGGGCAGCCCTTCCGCTTCGAGCAAACGCTGCGGCAGGACGCCGGCGAAGTTCGCCTCTCCCTGCGCGTCGCGTGCGAGGGCGACGTGAAGGTCGAGGGCGTCTACTTCTGGCTCGACCTGCCCATCGCCCTTTTCGGGGGCGGGACGTGCGAGCTGTCGGACGGCTCTGCGGCAAAGACGGCCCAGATGCCGCCGGAGAGGCCGGCGAGCCGCCACTTCCTGGCGGCCAATGCCCGCCGGGCCGAGTTTGCGGCGCCATCCGGCAAGCCCACGCTCGCCGTCGCGGTCAACCCCGCCTGCCACGTGACCGTGCAGGACAACCGCGAGTGGAACACCCCGACCTACTCCGCCCTCGTGCGCTTCCCCGTGGCACAATGGCAGAAGGGGACGACTGCGATGCTGGAGGTAACGCTGCGGCTGGCGGGCGAGGCCGACCAGTCGCCCGCCACGCTGACCCTCGACGCGAGCAAGGCGCGCTACCGCCTCGACGGCTTCGGCGGCAACTACTGCTTCGGCATCGAATCGCCCGTCTCCCACTACACCCTCGACAACCTCCGCGTCGCCTGGGCACGCACCGAGATGACACTGTCCGAGTGGAAGCCGCAGAACGACAACGCCCCGCCTGAGGCGAATGACCAGCCCGACACGAACCTGCGGCGCGAGTTCCTCCTCACCCAGGAGATTCAGCGCAAGGGGATTCCCTACGTCATCTCCATCTGGCACCTGCCCGAATGGCTCTACACCGACCCCGGCAAGGGGCCGGCCGCCTTCGGGCGGCGCTTCGCGCCCGAGCGGTGGCCCGAAGTCCTCGAGTGCATCGGCTCCTATCTCCTCTACGCGAAGAAGCAGTACGGGGTCGAGCCCGACCTCTTTTCGTTCAACGAGCCCGACGGCGGGGTGCGGGTGAAGTTCAGTGCGGAGGAGCACCGCGACGCGATCAAGCGCATCGGCGCACACTTCGAGAAGCTGGGCCTGAAGACCAGGATGCTCCTGGCCGACGTGTGCCACGCGCGCGGCACCCACACCTACGCCCTGCCCGCGGCCAACGACCCCGAGGCGCTCCGCTACGTGGGCGGCCTGTCGTTTCACTCCTGGGGCGGGGCCAAGCCCGAGGAGTACGCCGCCTGGTCGGACCTGGCCGACAAGCTGAAGGTGCCGCTCCTCGTCGCCGAGCTGGGCGTGGACGCCTGGGCCTGGCGCGGCGCCGCCTACAACACCTTTGACTACGCGCTCCGCGAGGTGCGGATGTACCAGGAACTCGTCCTCCACGCCCGCCCACGCGGCACGATGCAATGGGAATTCACGTCCGACTACGGCACCGTGAGGGTCGAGAAGGACGGCACGCTCGTGCCCACGGTGCGGTTCTGGTTCGTCAAGCACTTCTGCAACCTCACGCCGCCGAAGGCCGACGTGTTGGCGACGAGTTCCGACAACCCCAAGGTGCTCCTTACCGCATTCCGCGGCGAAGGCCCCGTCTACACCCTTCACATCGCCAGCTTCGGGGCGGCGCGCGAGGCAACCATCGCCGGCCTGCCGCCCGAGGTGAAGAGCCTGCGGGCGGTTCAGACGAGTGCCGCCGACTCCTTCAAGGAGCTGCCCGCCGTGCCCGTGGAGGCGGGCGCGGCAAGGGTCCAGCTCGCCCAGCAATCGCTTCTCACGCTGACCACCATGCCCGCCGGAGCGGGCATCCCAGACTCCAGATGACAGATTCCAGAGTCGCATTCGGAGGCCGAACGGAATGAGCAAGTGGCAGCAGGCCTTGTGCGCGGGGCTCGCGCTGGTTGGCAGCATGGCAGCGGCCGATGACTGGCCGACGTATCGGCACGACAACTCGCGGGCCGCCGTGACGCGCGAGCGGCTCAGGCTGCCGCTGTCGCCAGCCTGGACCTATCAGCCGCTCCACAAGCCGCAGCCGGCCTGGGGCGACCCGAACCCGCGAAAGGTCGGCGGATTCTACGGCTCGGTCGAAGGCCGCCGCGTGCACTTCGACGACGCGTTCCACGCCGTCGTGGCCGACGGCACGCTCTACTTCGGCTCGTCCGCCGACGGCAAGGTCTACGCGCTCGACGCGGCGACGGGGCAGGAGCGGTGGACGTTCTTCACAGGCGGCCCCGTGCGCCTGCCGCCCACGGTGTGGCGGCGAAGGGTCTACGTCGGCTCCGACGACGGCTTCGTCTACTGCCTGGCCGCGAAGGACGGGGCGCTGGCCTGGAAGTTCCGCGCGGCGCCCAGCGACCGCAAGCTGCTGGGCAGCGGCCGAATGGTCTCGCTCTGGCCCGTTCGCACGGGCGTGCTGGTAGACGACGGGGTGGCCTACTTCGCCTCGGGCATCTTCCCCGCCGAGGGGGTCTACCTCTTCGCGGTGAGCGCCGACGACGGCAAGCTCCTCTGGTGCAACGACACGGGTGGAGCGAACCCGCAGAGCCGCTTCTCCCCCCAGGGGCCGATGCTGGCCACGAGGACCACGCTCTTCGTGCCCACCGGCCGCGTGTCGCCCTTCGCCTTCGAGCGGGCGACTGGCAAGATGCTGCACCAGCCGAGCTTCGGCCATGACGTGGGCGGCACCTATGCGTTCCTGGCCGACGACTGCATGTTCACGGGCACCGAGCAACTGATTGGCTACGCCCCGACCCCGCCGTGGCGCCGCACGGCGTGGTTCGAGGGGCGGAAGCTCGCGGTCGCCCGCGACGGCTGGTTCCTCGCCACTGGCCGCGAGGTGCTCGCGCTCGACCGCGACGCCTATCCGAAGGCCAGCCTGGCGCAGCAGGGCATCATCGTCCGCCGCGAGCGCCTCAACGAGCCCCTCGCCGTGGCACGCCAGCGCGCCAAGGCGCTCGAAGGCACGATCAAGGAGGAGACCGAGGACCTCGCGGCCCTCGACAAGGAGCTCGCCGAACTCGCCGCGAAGGCGCCGGCCGACGACAAGGGCCTCACCGCCCTCAACGCCCAGCGCGAGGAACTGGCCAAGAAGCTCGAAGCCGACACCAAGTCCCTCCCCGGCGCCCAGGCCGCCATCGAGAACCTCGTGAAGCAGGCGGCTGACCTCCGCGAGAAGGTCAAGGCCGCCGATGCCGAATTGGCCAAGACATTCCGCTGGCGGGTGCCGAGCGATTGCGCCGAGGCCCTCGTCCTCGCGGGCGGCGTCCTCCTCGCGGGCGGCAAGGGCAAGGTGCTCGCCCTCGAGACCGAGAAGGGGGACACGCTCTGGACCGCCGAGGTCGAGGGCGCGGCGAAGGGCCTGGCCGTGTCCGACGGCCGCCTCTACGTCTCGACCGACACGGGGGCCATCCACTGCTTCGGCCCGGCCGGCACGAAGCCGCTCGGCATCGTGCGGCCCGAGAGCAAACCGTTCCCCACGAACGACCTCACGCCGGCCATCGAGGCCGCGGCCGAGCACATTGTGAAGACGACGGGCATCACGCGCGGCTACTGCCTCGTCCTGGGCAACGACACGGGTCGGCTGGCCTGCGAGATTGCGAAGCGGACCGAGCTACAGGTCTACGCCGCCTGCTTCAACCCCGACCGCATGCCCGCCGCGCGCAAGGCCCTGGACGAGGCCGGCCTCTACGGCTCCCGCGTCGCCATCGAGCAGGCCACGCCCGACCGCATCCCGTTCGCCGACTACTTCGCCGACCTCATCGTGTCCGAGGGCGCGCTCACCAGGGGCATGCTGCCCGTGGACCCCAAGGAGGCGTTCCGCCTGCTCCGCCCGCTCGGCGGCACGATGCTCATCGGCCAGCCCGAGGCCGCGAAAGGCAAGGCCGACCCGCTCGACGCTGCCCGTCTCCGCGAATGGCTGAAGAACACGGGCGCCGAGGGCGGCCAGGTGGCGGAGGAGGGCGGCACCTGGCTCAAGCTCACCCGCGGCGCCGTGCCCGGCGCGGGAAGCTGGACCCATCAGTACGCCGACCCCGCCAACACCACGTGCGGCGACGACCAGCTCGTCAAGTGCCCGCTCGGGGTCCTGTGGTTCGGCGACCCCGGGCCGGGCGACATGGTCGAGCGGCACCCGCGCGCCGTCGCCCCGCTGTCGGTCAACGGCCGCTTCTTCGTCGAGGGCGTGAACGTGCTGATGGCCTACAACGCCTACAACGGGCTGAAGCTCTGGCGCCGCGAGATGCCGGGCGTCACCCGCATGGGCGCGTCCCACGAGGCCAGCAACCTGGCGGCCAACGCCGACAGCCTGTTCGTGGCCATCGGCGACAAGTGCCACCGCCTCGACGCCGCCACGGGCGAGACGAAGTTCACCTACGCCCTGCCGCCCGCCAAGGACACGAAGCCGCGCACGTGGGGCTACGTGGCCGTGGTGGGCGACACCCTCTACGGCAGCCGCAGCGCCGCGCGGATGACCTGCGAGGCCCTCTTCGCGCTCGACCTGCGGGCACCCGGAGCTGGCGACGGGTCGGGCCAGCCCCGCTGGGTCCACGAGGGCAAGTCCATCGCCCACTCGTCCATCTCCATCGGCGACGGGCAGATGATGTTCATCGAGAGCGGCGTGACGCCCGAGCAGCGCCAGGAGGTGCTCAAGGAGAAGCTGGCGGCCATCGCGCGGCTCAAGGGGGAGGAGAAGCTCAAGGCCGAGCGCGCGCTCAAGGCCGCCACGGTCCGCGTCGTCGCCGCCCTCGACGCGGCGACGGGCAAGCCCCTCTGGCAGCGGCCCATGGACCTCACCGGCTGCGGCGGCGGCCAATACTGGTGCGCAATGGGCACCATCTACGCAAAGGGCCTCCTCGCGCTCTTCGGCGTCTACAACGACGGCCACTACTGGCAGCAGTTCTTCGCCGGCCAGTTCACCCAGCGCCGCATCGTGGTGGTGGACGCGAAGACGGGGGGCGACGTGTGGTCGAAGCTGGTCGGCTACCGCGTCCGGCCGCTCGTCGTGGGCGACGTGCTCCACGCCGAGCCGTGGGCCTTCGACCTGCGCACGGGCGCCCAGCGGACCCACGCCAACCCGCTCACGGGCATCGAGGAGCCGTGGCAGTGGGCGCGGCCCGGCCACCACTGCGGCTGCCCGGCCGCCTCGCCCCACACGATGTTCTTCCGCTCCTACTGCTACGGCTACTACGACCTGGTGGGCGACCACGGCATCCAGCACTTCGGCGGCCAGAGGCCGGGGTGCTGGATCAACCTCATCCCCGCCAACGGGTTGCTCGTCGCCCCCGAGGCCAGCTCGGGCTGCCAGTGCCCCTTCCCCAACATGTGCACCGTCGTCATGCAGCACCGCGACGAGGGGCGCGGCTGGGGCTTCTACAGCGTGGCCGGCACCCTCACGCCCGTCAAGGCCGCCGCCCTCAACCTGGGCGCCGGCGGCGACCGCCGCGACCCAGCAGGCACCCTCTGGCTCGGCTTCCCCAGGCCAAAGGGCTCGCTCGTCGCGCCCTTCCCCGCCTCGGTGTCGCTCCTCACGGGCGGCGAGTTCTTCGAGATTGACCCCGCCCGCGCCAAGGTCGAGGGCACCGACAAGCCGTGGGTCTTCCGCTCCGGCGCGCGCGGCCCGAGGCAGGTGGTCCTGCCCCTCGTGGGGCCGGGCGAGGGCGCGGCGCGATACACCGTCCGCCTCGCCTTCGCCGAGCTCGACGGCGCCAAGCCCGGCACCCGCGCGTGCGACATCAAGATTCAGGACAAGCTGGTCCTCCAGGCCTTCGACGTGGCGCAGGAGGCTGGGCCAGGAAAGGCCCTCGTCAAGGAGTTCCCCGGCATCGAGGTGAAGGACAAGCTGACGATTGACTTCGTGCCGAAGGCCCGGAAGCCCGAGAAGGACGAGATGCTCGTTCTCCAGGGCATCGAGGTCGTCCGCGAGGCGGTCCTCTGCGTCGGCGTGCTGGCGCCATCGTTCGTCCTCAGCGACGCCGACACGGAGCGCGAGGCCGAAGTGCGCCTGGCGAATCACAGGGACGCTGAGTTCGCGGGCACGCTGCGGCTGGAGGCCCCCGGCGGCTTTACCGTGACGCCGGCCGAGTCGCCCGTGAAGCTGGCGGCGGGCGAGAAGGCGAAGCTGGCGGTGAAGGCCGCCGTCGCCAAGCCCATGCCACGGGGCAAGTACCCCAT
>VGYV01000277.1 GCA_016872855.1 Planctomycetota bacterium | reverse complement strand
TGCCGCGTGGGCCTCGGCCAGCGACCGCGCCGCCTCCCGCAGCAGCGGCAGCGCGCGGTCCGCGGGCAACGGCCCCTCGCGCTCCAGCAGCGAAGCCAACGTCTCGAACTGCACGCTCTCCATGACACCACCACGGCAATGGGAAACCGGCCGGGGCACCCTTATGCTAAAGCGCCCGCCCCCGCATGTCAAGCCGAAAAGCGCCCGCGAGTCTATCTCCCAGCTTGACTCTCTCTCCCCTTCCCGCGCATAATGGCGTTTGGAGTGCGGCCTTCAGGCCGTGTCCCGTTCGTAGTGCGGCCTTCAGGCCGTATCCCCTACGGGCTGAAGCCCGCACTACAAACCCCGAGGAGGAGCGGCCCCATGGCAAAGCCCACGCCCCCGCAGGAGCCCAAAGACCAGCCCCAAGAGCCAAAACGCCTCGGCGGCTTCGAGCTGCTGGGCCGCCTCGGCAAGGGCGGAATGGGCACCGTGCTCAAGGCGCGCCAGGTCTCGATGGACCGGCTCGTCGCCCTCAAAATCCTCCCCAAGAAGCTCGCGGAGAACGAGGCATTCGTCCAGCGCTTTCTCCGCGAGGCGCGCTCCGCCGCAAAGCTCCGACACCCGAACATCGTCCAGGCATTCGACGCCGGGCAGTCCGAGGGCTACTACTTCTTCGCTATGGAGTTCGTGGATGGCGAGACGTTGGCCGACATCGTCCGCCGCGACGGGCCGCTCGAGCCCAACCGCGCGCTGGCCGTGATGAAGCAGACGGCCAGCGCCCTCGCCGCCGCGCACGAGGAGGGCATCGTCCACCGCGACATCAAGCCCTCCAACATCATGCTCGACAAGAAGGGCGAGGTGCGCGTCACCGACTTCGGCCTTGCCAAGCGCACGGAGGGCGACGTGGCAGTGACCGCCGACGGCGCGGTCGTGGGCACCCCCGCCTACGTCGCGCCCGAAATGGCCAAGGGGGGCGAGGCCGACCATCGCTCCGACCTCTACTCCCTGGGCGCGACCATCTTCTGCGCCCTGGCCGGCCGCCCGCCGTTCGAGGGCAAGAACTTCTCCGAAGTCCTCATCAAACAGGTCAACGAGGCGGCCCCGCCCCTCGCCTCCCTCGCCCCGCGCGTTGACCGCCGGCTGTGCCACATCATAGACAGGCTGCTCCGCAAGAACCCTGAGGCACGCTACCAGTCGGCCAAGGCCCTCCTCGACGACCTTGAGGGCCTGGGCAAGCTCCAGAGCGTCGCCGCTGCCGCCCGTGCCGAGGGCCGTGCCATGCTCGCCGAGGCCCCGACCCTGGCCATGACCGAGGGCCAGCGTCGCGCGCGCGAGGCAAAGGCTGCACGGCCCCCGGCCTCCGGCCGACGGCCTACGACGCTCATTGCCGCCGGCGTCGTAGTCGGCATCATCGCCATTGTCGCCCTCGTCATGGCCCTTCGCCCCAGCCGCAAGCCGCCCGACACCGCCACCAAGCCCCCTTCCTCGGCCCCCCAGCCCCCAACACCTGACCCCCAGCACCCGGTTCCGCCACCCAAGCCGCCCGAGGTCGCCAAGAAGGCCCCGCCCGCCAAGCCCACGCCCCCGGTCAAGAAGGCCATGCCGCCCGTGGAGCCGCCGAAGGTGGCCCCGCTGCCAGAGGCCAAGCCCGCCTACGCCCTCCTGTTCAACGGCGTGGATGACGACGTGCAGGTCCCATTTGTCGAGGCCCACCGGCTCAGGGGCGTCTTCACGGTTGAGGCCAGGTTCTGCATCGAACGCTACCCGCAGACCTCGGCCCCCATCGTCGTCAAGCGTCCTCCCCAAGAAGGAGGAGTGGGGGGCACATTCATCGTGCGCATTGACGGCCAGAACCTGGTCTTCTTCATCGCCTCGGCGCAGCCGACAGATTGGCACAAGCTCCCCGGGCCGCGGGTGGAACTGGGCCGCTGGTACCACGTGGCCCTTCAATACGACGAGAAGCGCTTGGTTGCTTACCTGGACGGCGAGAAGGCCGCGGAGCTGCTCCTGAAGCTCCCGCTCCTGTGCGACGAGTGGCCCATCCATATCGGCCGCGAAGTCATGGACAGGACCACCTTCCCCGGGCGGATCACCGACGTGCGGCTCTGGCACTCCCTCCGCACCGAGGACGAGATTCGCCAGAACATGAACCGTCCACTCAAGGGTACCGAGCCGAACCTTGTCGGCTACTGGGACTTCACCGAGGGCAAGGGCGATGTCCTTCACGACCGCACGCCCAACAACGCCATAGGCAACATCCGTGGCGCGAAGTGGGTGGCCCTCGACGGCCCTCCGCCGCGAGAAGTGCCCACGCCCGGCCGGTATACAGAGTGGCCATTTGACGAGGCCGAAGCCAAGCGGCGGCAGACGGCCACCGCTAAGGCCCTTGGCGTGAAGGCGGAGCAGGACATCGATCTCGGCGGAGGCGTGATGATGGCCGTGGTACTCATCCCCGCCGGTGACTTCCTCATGGGCAGCCCGCCCACCACCAGTACCGAGAAGATCGCCGCCACGTATGGTGGCGACGCGAAGGACTATGAGCGCGAGTTCCCACAGCACCGCGTAACGATCTCCAAGCCCTTTTGGCTGGGCAGGCTCAAGGTGACTCAAGAGCAATGGCACGCCGTGATGGGGAACAACCCGAGCAACAACAAGGGGAACCCCCGAAACCCGGTGGAGATGGTGAGCTGGCTGGATTGCCAGGAGTTCCTCCGGAAGCTCAGCGCGAAGCTCGGCAGGACGTTTCGTCTCCCCACCGAGGCTGAATGGGAGTACGCCTGCCGCGCGGGCACGGCCACCGAGTTCCCCTATGGAGACGCAATCGCCAAGCCCAGGCCCAATGCCTGGGGCATCCACGATCTGCACGGCCAGCTATGGGAGTGGTGTGAGGATGTGCTCCAACCGTATACCAATGAGCCCCAGACGGACCCCAGAGTGACAGGGCCTGGCGGCTTCCGCATCACGCGCGGGGGTTCAACGAGCGACAATCCCGGGCGCCATCGCTCGGCCTACCGCAATGCGGCAGGCCAGGAGGGCCGGCACGGGAATGCGGGGCTGCGCGTCCTCGTGGCCGCGGAACCCGTCCAGATCGCCGAGGCGCCGAAGGCGGATGGGGGCTTCGCCCTGTCGGTGATTGCCCCGGTGGATGGCGTGTCCGATCTCGTCATCGCCCCGACGGGGGTGCACTGGGAGCACAGGGGCAAGAGCAGGCCAGGCACCCCTCCCGGGGCAGAGGTGGCCGCCGAGCCGACGGTTGTGAATGGCGAGAAATGGCTCCCCAAGTGGCAGGGGAACACGAGCGACACCCTCAAGGTGGCGGGCATGCCGGCCGCGTTCGCCAACCTGGCGTGCCACGTCACGAAGGTGCAGGGCAGGGGCACGGTACAGCTCGTCGCACCCGCCGAGCCGCAGCCCACTCAGTTCGTCGTCCGCTTCGCTGATCCCGCGCGCGGGGCCGGACAGTTCGAGGCCCGCATTCTGATTGGCACCCCGGCGCAGATCGCGCGCGCGACCGGGGCGCCGGAGCCAGCGCCGCCTCCCGTCGCCGAGGATGTGAAGCCGGCCCAGTGGCAACCGCTTTTCGACGGCAAGACGCTGGCGGGGTGGAAGCCCGTGGAGGGCGGGGCGTTCGCCGGGCGGGGGAAGATGGCTGTTCAGCAGGACACGGTGGTGCTTCAGGCAGGCACCGGCTACACGGGCATGGCGTTCACGGGCAAGACGCCGAAATCCAACTACGAGGTCGAGCTGGAGGCGATGCGGGTGGAGGGGGGGCGGGACTTCTGCGACCTGTGCTTCCCCGTCGGGGACGCGGCTTGCGCCCTGGTGCTCGGCGGTCTGCCGCAGGGGAACCTTGTCGGCCTGTCGGTCGCCGAAGGGGACGCGGCGCCAGGGGAACTCACGGGCAAACGCATGGCCTTCCAGGCCGGCCGCTGGTACGCCGTCAGACTGCGCGTGACGGATGAGCGGGTGACGGCCTGGCTCGACGGCGAGAAGGTGATTGACGTGGCGCGGGCCGGCCACACGTTCAGGCTCCACCCCGACCTCGCGCCCGTCGGGGGACTGGGCGTCGCCACCTACAGGACCAAGGCGGCGCTGCGCAATGTCCGACTGGGCCGCCTCCCCGGCGCGGCGGCGGAGCCTGCCGAGGCGCCGAAGGCGGGGGAGTGGCGCGACCTCTTCGATGGCAAGACGCTCGCGGGGTGGAAGGACCTGCGGGCGGGCGGCGGCTGGCGGGTCGAGAACGGCGAGATCGTGGGCGGGGGACGCAACTATCCGTCGCTTGCGACCGAGGAGTCGTTCGAGCCGCCCTACACGCTGAGCCTGGAGGCGATGGGGCCGGCCTCGACCGCCTTCGCCTCGGGGCTGCTGTTCGGCGTGCAAGCCGAGGCGGGGAAGGACGGGCGGGCCGGCTACTCCGTGGCGCTCTACGACCTGCGGGGCCACGCGCTCGCCCTGATGCGGGGCTTCCCCGGGGACACCCCCGGCCCGCAGGCCGTCTCGCAGCCGCCCGGCGCGCGATTCCCCGGCGACCAGTGGCACAAGCTGGAGCTGGTCGTGGGCAAGGACTCCGTGGCGCTCACTTGCGACGGCCAGCAGGCCTTCCAGACGAAGGTCGAGCACCCGACGGCTGGGAGGATCGCCCTTCTTGCCCGCAATGCCACCCGCTTCCGCAACATCCGCCTGCGCCCCGGCGAGCCGCCGGCCGCGCCCGAAGAGGGCATTGGCCCCATGGTCATCAAGCCAGCCGAGCCGCTCGACACGGCCTTCCGCGAGGCGAACTGGGACGTTGAGGTGGACGAGTGGGAGTTCGAGGGCGACTCTGTCGTCGGCGATGCCCTGGGCATTGGCTGGATGGCGCTGCGGGGCCACCGGCTCGGCGACTACGCTCTGGAGGTGGACGTGACGGACCTGGGCGGACACTCGGGCATGGGCTACGGCCTCTTCGTCCGCCGTGTGGGGCACTGGCAACTGATGTTCCTCCTTAGCACGGAGAACAAGTCGGTGGGCCTCAAGCCGGGGAACTTCCGTCCCGCCACCCGCAACGCCTCGGTGCCGGGAATCACGGTCCGCGACACGGGCGCCGGGCAGAAGGTCCAGCCCAGGTCGGGCCAGCGCTACCGCCTCAAGCTGGAGTGCGCGGGCACGAGCGTGCGCGCGTACGTGGACGACGCGCTCATTGCCGAGGCCACGGATAACACGCTGCTCGATGGCGACCTGGCCCTCTTCATCCAGCGCGCGAGGGTGCGCTTTGCGGACCTCCGCATCCGTCCCATCGCCCCGGCGGTTCCCGAGGCACCCGCCATACAGGAGCAGCGCTGGCGCCGCCGGGCCGACGCCGTGGCCGCCGACCCCAGGCAGGCGCCCGAGGCCAAGCTCCGCGTGTGGGAGGACCTCGTCGAGCGCTTCCCCAAGGCGCCCGCCGCCTGGCTCGCCCCTGTCCGTGAGCAGCGGGACCGCTGGGCGAGGGAAGTGGCCGAGACGCTTGGCACGGCCACCGCGCGCTCCAAGGTCATGGAGCGCACCGTCTTCCGGGCGCCCGTCCGCGAGCTGCCCGACGGGCGGTTCCGCGTCCTCTACGACACCCTGCGCTTCCGGCAGTTCACCGACTGGGAGGTGGCGGCGGGAGACGTGCATCTCGTGTGGGACCACGCCTTTTGCTTCTGCATCGGGGACGCCCCGGTGAACGCGGCGGAGTGGAACTACAGCCACGGCGAGGACTTCGCGGTGAGCTTCCTGGCCAACGGCTCCCGAGCCTACGGCTGCACCGCCTTCGGCATGCGCGGCCAGCCGCTCGACACGGGCCTCATCCTCACCGTGGGCGCCGAGAACAACCGCGCCACCACCCTCGGCCCGGCGGGCCAGCCCCCGTGGTTCCGCGGCGACGGCATCGCCAGCCCCAAGCACCAGCGGCACGAACTCGTCGTCCATAGGGGCGAACTCATCTATCGCCTTGAAGACAAGGAGGTGTTCCGCCGCAGGTTCGACCCCGCCGCATTCAAGGGCCGCTGCCTGGCCCTCTGGTCGCAGCCGCCGCGGGACGACAACGATACGCGCCCGGGGATTCACACGGTCGGCATCGTGTCGGCCCCGCAGCCCGACTGGGTGAGCAGCGTGCGGCCCGACGCCCCGCCTTCCCGGCGGTGCGACCGCCCCGACGCGGCCGGCTGGTTCGGCCTGTCCCATCCCGACGACGCGGTGGAGGCCCCCCTGAAGCGGACGCGGCAAGAGGTCCCGTGCGGACGCGGGTTCGCAGCCGGCGCCAGGGGCGGGACGCGGGAAGGGGGGCTTCGGCACCTCCAGGAGCGCGTCGCCGTGCGCGACTGCATCCTCACGGCGCGGGTCGAGTTCGTTGGGGAGGGGGACAGGCGCGGCCAGGACGGGTTCGGGCTGGCGTTCCGCGGGAGGGACCGCGCGGCCTACGTCGCGGGCGTCTCGCCCAACGGTGGAGCCGAGGTGCGGCGCATCTACAGCTACCTGAACTCGTTTGGCAAGTGCTGGGGGGACGACCGCGTGGCCGATTCGGACGACTTCCGCACGCCGCCGGGGCCGCTCCACCTGGTGGCCGTGGTCCGGGGCAAGCGGGTGGAACTCTTCTGCAACGGCGAACTCGCCCTCGTTCACGACAAGCTGCCCGAGGACCCCGGTTCGGTAGGCTTCGAGGTCCAGGGCGTGAGCGTCCTCGTCCACGACTTCAAGTGGCGGCCCCTGCCGAGCGACCCGAGCTACGGGAAGCTCTACGGCGAAGGGCGGCCCGAACGCCCTTGACATGCGGCTGTCGGCAGTGTACGTTGCTCCCATCGGAGCGGCCACTTCACCCACCAGGAGAGAAGCGTGATTCGCATCGGCATCGTCGGGTCGGACAATTCGCACGCCATCGCGCTCTCGCAGCTCTGCAACCTGAGCGACACGCCGGAGCGGAAGGCGATTCGCGGGGCCAAGGTGGTCGCCCTCTTCGGCCTCGTGCCCGAACGAAACGAAGAGGTCGCACGCGCGGGCAAAATCCCCACCATCGTGAACAAGCCCACCGACATGATCGGGATGGTGGACGCGGTGTTCGTGGTCTTCCGGCACGGCGGGCTGCACCTCCGTTACGTCAAGCCGTTCCTCCAGGCGCGGATTCCCGCGTTCGTGGACAAGCCGCTGGCCTGCTCGGCGGCCGACGCGAAGCGGATTCTCGCCCTGGCGAAGCGGAAGCGGGTGCTGCTGACCTCGTATTCGACGATTCGCTGGGCGAAGGGGACGCAGGAGCTGATTGGCAAGTGCGCCGAGCTGGGCGGCGCCCGCAGCGGCGTGTTCGGCTGCCCATCCGACCCCACGAGCGAGTACGGCGGCATCCACTTCTACGCCATCCACGCCGTCGAGACGATGCAACAGGTCATGGGCCTCGGCGTCACCGAGGTCACGGCCCGCCAAAGTGGAAAGAACACCGTCGCCGCCGTGTCATATGGCGACGGGCGGACGGCGACGCTGCACCTCCTGGCCGACTCCAAGCACGGCTTCTACGCGACGGCGTTCTGCAAGGAGGGCGTGGCGGGCGGAGCGCTCGACATCTCCGACTGCTACAGTGCGGGCCTCACCCGCATCCTCAGGATGCTCCGCACCGGCCAGCGCCCGCTCAGCGACGAGCAGATGCTCGAGCCGGTCCGCGTCCTCGACGCCATCGTCAAGTCCGCCGCCACCGGCGAAACCGTCCGCCTCCGGGCATTAGGCCGATGACGAGGAGCGGCTCGTGACGGACAGGCGGATGTGGAAGGCCGTGGCGGCTACCCTCTGGCTGGCGGCCGCCGTCGCGTTCGGCGCGGTGCCCGCAGACCCGATCCTGAACAACGCGAGCGTGTGGCGATGCTGCTTCGTCACCCGCAGGCCCGTCGTGCGGGTGGGCGGGGAGGTCAAGGAAGTCCTCCTTCACGGCTACAGCGGCGTATGGATGGTAGCGGAGGGCGGTAAGGAGCTGATGCCGGCGATGGAGTCGGCCGCGCCGCCGCCCGAGTGGACGAGGCCCGACTTCGACGACCAGGCCTGGCCCCGCCTGCCCGGCCCTTTCTTCCCCAGCCACCGCGGCCACGCCTACTGCAAGGAGGTGGAGGACGCGGGCTATCTCTTCTTCGAGGGCGCCTACCCCACCCTGGCGGCCATCTGCCTCCGCGGCAAGTTCCTGGTGCCCGACCCCGCGGCAGCGACCGATCTGAAGCTCTCGCTCGCCTATCGCGGCGGCGTGGTGGCCTACCTCAACGGGCAGGAGATCGCCCGCGCCAACATTCCGGAGGTCGAGAGGGCCAGGGCCATCGAGGCCCTTGCCGAGGACTACCCAAGGGAGGTCTTCGTCAAGGAGGATGGCAAGCTCATCAGTTGGGGCTTCGGCGACCCGGTGAAGTGCCACGCCCAGCTCCAGAAGCGCATCCGCACGCTCAGCGATGTGGCCGTCCCTGCCCGACTGCTCCGC
Source organism: Planctomycetota bacterium (assembly GCA_016872855.1). Taxonomy (GTDB): domain Bacteria; phylum Planctomycetota; class PUPC01; order DSUN01; family DSUN01; genus DSUN01. The sequence goes on along the minus strand of VGYV01000277.1, from coordinate 2,375 downwards.
AAGGGCGTGAACATCCTGGCCATCGAGGCCCACCGAGCGCCGTACCACGAGGCCATCATGGGCCAGGGACGCAGCGCGAGAGGCTACGACATCAACTGGGTCACAGTCGGCGTCACGCGCGTCGAGCTGACAGGTGGCCCGGGCGTGACCCCGAACATCGCGCGGCCCGCCGGCATCCAGGTCTGGAATCAGGACACGGGCGCGCGGACGAAGGCGAGCGACTACGGCGATCCGTGCGAGCCGCTTGGGCCGATTCGGCTGGCCGGAGCGCGCAACGGCTCCTTCTCCGGCGCCGTCAGCGTCGGCTCGCCGGAGCCGCTGCGGGGCCTCAAGGCCGCCGCGAGCGACCTGTCAGGCCCCGGCGCGATTCCCGCCTCCGCTGTGCAGGTGCGTTACGCGGCGGCGGACAAGGAGGCGGGCCTGGCCTTCGAGGTCCTCGTGCCCGAACCGCCCGCGGATGCCGTGGTGCCGGTCTGGGTGACTGCAAGGGTGCCGCGCGACGCGAAGCCGGGCGACTACAAGGGGAGCCTGACGATCTCCGCCGAGGGCGCCAAGACCGTTACCGTGCCAATCGAGCTGCGCGTCTCGGAATGGACACTGCCCGAGCCGAAGGAGTTCCGCAGCCACGTCGGCCTCACGCAGTCGCCCGAATCCGTGGCCCTGCGCTACAAGGTGCCCCTCTGGTCGCCGGAGCACTGGAAGCTCCTCGACAGGTCGTTCGAGTTGCTCGGCCAGGCGGGCGCCGACGACGTGTTCATCACGGCGCTCCGCCGCACGCACTTCGGCAACGAGCACGCGATGGTCCGGTGGGTCCGGCGGCCGGTCGGCTCGCCCAAGCCCGACCTGAGCATCGCGGAGAAGTACCTCGACCTCGCCATCAAACACCTGGGCAAAGTGCCAGTCGTCTGCCTCTACTGCTGGGAGCCGTACACGGGCTCGCACTACGCAGGCAGGGTGTCCAAGGAGAGCCGGGGCATGCTCTACACCGTCGTGGACCCCGCCACGGGCAGGCTCGAGGAGGCTGAGGGGCCGAAGTGGGGCACGCTGGAGGTCCGCGAGTTCTGGAAGCCCGTCTTCGACGGGATGCGGGACATCCTGAAGAAGCGGGGCCTCGAGGGCTCGCTGATGGTCGGCGTGGCCGGCGACTCCCAGCCGAACAAGGATGCCGTCGAGGACCTGCGCGCGGTCGCCCCTGAGGCGAAGTGGGTGGTCCACTCGCACAGCCGGGCCGACAAGTTGTTCGGCCAGCCCGTGGGCTACCTGGCCGACGTGTGGGGCTCGCCCATCGCGCCCGACCCCGCCCAGACGCGGCTCTACGGCTGGAAGGCCGAGTTCCTGCGGACCACCTTCCCGCGCGAGGGCAGCAACACGGTCAAGCCGCTCCGCACCTGGTCGCCGCTCGTGCAGTACCGCCTCGCGCTCGAGGGGATGAGCGCTGCCGGCCTCCACGGCTTTGGACGCATGGGCGCCGACTTCTGGGATGTCCTGGACCCGAAGGACCCCCTGCGCAGCACGTACAGCCGCAGCCTCAACCTTCTCGGTCGTTACCCCGAGAGCAACTGGGCGCAGCTCTACCTGGGCAACTCGACGCCCTACGTCCTCGTCCCCGGGCCGCAGGGCGCCCTGGCGACCGCTCGATTCGAGATGATCCGCGAGGGGGCGCAGGACGTGGAGACTCGCATCTTCCTGGAGAAGGCCCTCCTCGACCCCGCCTCGCGAGCCAGGCTGGGCGACGGCCTGGCCCAGCGCGTCCAGCAGGTCCTCGACGACCGCGTTCGCGCCGTCCTCCTCGGGCGGACCAGTTGGCTGCTCTTCGCCGGCGCCCAGGAGCGGCTGGATCGGCTCTACGCCCTGGCGGGCGAGGTCGCGGCCAGGCTGCGCGAGTAGTTCATCCATCGAGTCAGGAGACCAGGCGATGGCAGCGATTCGCGTCGGAGTGGTCGGCTGTGGCGGCATCTTCCGGGGCGCCCACGTGCCCTACCTTCAGTGGCGGACCGATCGCGCCCGCGTCGTCGCGGTGGCCGACGCGAAGCGCGAGAACGCGCAGCAGGAGGCCGACCGCTTCGGCGCCGTGCTCTGCGGCGACTGGAAGGCCCTGGTCAAGCGGGGGGACGTTGACGCCGTGATCATCGCCACCCACCCGAGGCCCCACTGCGAGATCGCCGTGGCCGCCGCCAGGGCGGGCAAGCACATCCTGCTCGAGAAGCCGATGTGCCGCACGGTCGCCGAGGCCGACCGGATGATCGCCGCCGCCGAGAAGGCCGGCGTGACGCTCCAGGTCGCCTACATCTTCCGCTTCTGGCCCTCCTACCTCAAGCTCAAGGAGCTGCTGGGTGACGGCACGCTGGGCAAGCCCCACCTCGTCTACGCCACGC
>VGYV01000276.1 GCA_016872855.1 Planctomycetota bacterium | reverse complement strand
CCCATCTTGGTTCGTAGTTCGGCGTTTACGCGGTTCTCCTGTCCGACGTGGCAGCGGCCAAGACCGCCTGAAGGCCGAACTACAAACAGGAACGCCCCCTCCCGCGCGCAAACCCGTTATTGCACCCCCGTGGAGCGGCTGTCTCCAGCCACCCGGCGGCTGGCGCGGGGTTGCAATCGCCAGGCGCTCCGCTATACTGCTGCGAGGTCGCTCTGCTGTCGCAACCTGGAGGAAAGGAGCACAAGAGCGTGAGGAACATCGTGCTGCTGATCACCGACACGTTTCGCTGGGACAATCTCGGCGACCGCGCGGCCCTGCCCGTGCGCACGCCCGAGCTGGACCGCTTCGCCGCCGAGCGCGCGACCGCCCTCGAGGGCTTCTACACCGCCAGCTTCCCCACCATCCCTCACCGCGCCGACGTGGCCACCGGCACCCTCGGCTGGCCCCACTACGGCTGGCAGGCCATTGACCTCAGCAGCCGCAACCACGTCGCCGCCATCCTCGGCAGGGCGGGCTACGCCACCCAGCTCATCTGCGACTGCCCCCACCTCTTCAACGCCCGCTTCCAGCACGCCTTCCACGCCGCCTTCCAGCACCGAGGCCAGGAGGGCGACAAGCCCCTCCTCCACCTCAACGACCCCATCCCCCAGGTCATGCCCCCCGACAAGACCCGCCACCTGCCGCAGTTCCGCGGCCGCACCCTCGCCGACGTCCACGCCTGGACCAATCACAACCCCCGCTACGAAACCGAAATGTTCCCCGCCCAGACCGCCGCCACCGCCGTCCGATGGCTCGAAGAAAACTCCCAGGCCGGCCCCTTCTTCCTCTGGGTGGACTTCTTCGACCCCCACGAGCCGTGGAACGCGCCCGAGTACCTGGTCAGGCGCTACGACCCCGACTACGCCGGCACCCCAATGGTCCACCCTAACTACGGCCCCGCCAGCGACTACACGCCCGACGAACTGCGCAATCTCCGCGCCCACTACGCCGCCGAGAGCGAACTCGTTGACCGCTGGCTAGGCGGCATCCTCCAGAAGCTCGACGACCTTCAGCTCTGGGACGACACGATCGTGCTCGTCACCTCCGACCACGGCATGTCGCTCGGCGAGCACAACCGCACGGGCAAGAGCAACATCCACCCCACCGACCCCCACTACTGGCCGCTCTACCCCGAGATCGGCCACGTGCCCTGCCTCGTCGCCGGCGGCGGCGTGCCGCGCGGCGCGAGCCGCAACGTCTTCGGCTCGGCCCCCGACATCCTGCCCACGCTGTGCGACCTGGCGGGCGTCCAGGCCGAGCCGCCCGTCCCCTTCGAAGGCAAGTCCCTTGCCCCCGCCATCCTCCGCGGCGAGCCATCGCACCGCGAGTTCGTCGTCACTGGCTGCTTCGCGCGCGGCGAGGGCGATGCCCGCCCCCGCAAGGCCTGCACCCCCTTCCTCGCCACCGAGCGCTGGGGCTACGCGCCCGTCGGCGCCCGCGGCACCCAGGAGCTGTACGACCTCGCCGCCGACCCGCTGGCGGCGACCGACGTGGCGGCGGACCACCCGGGCATTGTCGCCGAGCTCCACGAGCGCTTCATCGCCCACCTGCGCCAGCACCGGGCCTCCGACGCCACACTCGCCCTCTGGCACAGCGCCGCCGACGAGGCGGCCCGTGGCTCCTGGGCCGTGGACTATCCGAAGGAGGCGCTCTGAGCCGCTTGGCGAGCGCGCAAAAGAAGTTGGGCGTGGCCCTTTTCAGACAGGCGGCCGGACTGAGGAGGTAGGGGCGGGTCCCCGTGCCCGCCCATCCTATTGCGGCGCAACCCTTTATGGCGGGAGCAGGCACGGGGGCCCGCCCCTACATGATGCCGCCTGTCTGAAAAGGGCCACGACCAAGAAAAGCTTGCATTTCCACTTGACAATGCCTGGTAATGTGGTATACTGACGACGTGGGCGAGAATGCACAAGCCTTCTCGTCCAAAGGGTGTGCCGGCGGAGCGGCAAGCCCAACGGCTGGCATGGACGCCAGCCGCTGCATACCAACCCGATTCCGCAAATCCAGACATATCAGCGGATTACGGCCACGCCACGGCCCGCTCAGGGCCGCAGCCTCTGGCCACAGGAGGCGCCTATTGAGCCATGCAGGCATACGTGGGTAGTGAAGCGGATGAGTGGATGGGCGGATGAATGGATGGATGTCGCGCGACCTCGCGCCCTCTCATTCCTCCAACCCTCCGCCCATCCCCCTGCGAACCGCAGGCCGGCCCTCGGACAGGGCGAGGGCCAAAGGCAACAAGGAGCAACGCAATGGATCCGGAAGGAGTGTTCGCGCAGTTTGAGGACGGGACCGGCGTCGCCGCGTGGGTGGACCACCTGTCGCAGGTGACGCCGCGGACAGTGAACTGGCTCTGGCCGGGGCGGGTGCCGGTGGGGAAGATGACGCTGCTGGTCGGCGACCCGGGGCGCGGCAAGTCCTTGCTCGCGCTCGACATGGCCGCACGGCTCAGCCGCGGCGCCCCCTGGCCCGACGCGTGTGGCACAGGCGCCCCCGCCTGTGCAACCACAGCCGAAGGCGGCTGTGCTACATCGTGTGCCCCGCTCGGCAGGACGCTCATCCTGAGCGCGGAGGACGACACGTGGGACACCATTCGCCCCCGCCTCGACGCCCTCGGGGGCGACCCGGACCGCGTGTCGGTCATCCGGGCCGTTGACCGGGAGGTCGGGCATGGCCTCGAGCCGCTCTCGCTCGCGCGCGACATGGTGGTGCTCGATGCGGTCGTGCGGAAGTGGAGCGACACCCGCCTGCTCATCCTCGACCCCGTGAGCGCCTACCTGGGCGGCGGGGAGGGGGGCACCACCCTGAAGAGAGCCCGGCGCGGACTCGGCGTCCGAGTCCAGCGACAGGGCGCCACGGGGGCATGGTTGCTGCACTTGCCGTGCGGGTGAGCGTGGAGGCCACATTCTCCCAGAGGTCCACCGGCCGCGCGCACAGGTGGACCTCTGGGACTTGCGGCCGCTCCGGCAGCTCTGGACCACGACATAAGTGACAGGCAGGAAGACACTTACAACGAGAGATGGTTCGGAGCGGCAGCCCTCGCCCAGAGGTCCACGTGGTCCTCTGGGAGAGCCCCGGCCGCCGAGCCGGGTGCTACGGAGCGCCCCCGCCCCTTCCCTCCCGCAGGTTCCAATACCTGCGGGAGGGTAGGCACACAGCGCGGCGCCGGGGAGCGGACCTAACCTCCCGAAGGTATTGGAACCTTCGGGAGGGGGTGGACCGGTCGTGGACAGGGTGGACATTGTGGACACAGTGGACAGCCAGAGCGGAAGCTGGGTCCGCGATGTCCACTGTGTCCACCCTGTCCATCTCGTCCACAACGCCCCTCGCGGCCCTTGAAGCGCACCCGAAGCCGTGCTATAGTCGTCGGCAGGGAGGATGAAGGAGAAGACGATGGCTTGGTCGCCCGCCTCGACTCGCTACGAGACGATGCGCTACAACCGCTGCGGGCGGAGCGGCCTCAAGCTCCCCGCCATCTCGCTGGGGCTGTGGCACAACTTTGGGGGAGTTGACGCCTTCGAGAGCTGCCGGGCAATGGTGCTCCGCGCCTTCGACCTGGGCATCACGCACTTCGACCTGGCGAACAACTACGGCCCGCCCCCAGGCTCCGCCGAGGAGACCTTTGGCCGCATCCTCCGCCAGGACCTTGCCCGGCACCGCGACGAGCTGGTCATCTCCACCAAGGCCGGCTGGAAGATGTGGCCCGGCCCTTACGGCGACCTCGGCTCCCGCAAGTACCTCGTCGCCAGCCTCGACCAGTCGCTCCAGCGCATGGGCCTCGACTATGTGGACATCTTCTACCACCACCGCCCCGACCCCGAGACGCCGGTCGAGGAGTCCATGGCCGCCCTCGACCACGTCGTGCGGCGGGGCAAGGCCCTCTACGCCGGCATCTCGTCGTACCGAGCCGAACAGACCCGCGAGGCCGCCGCCATTCTCCGCCGCCTGGGCACCCCCCTCCTCATCCACCAGCCGTCCTACAACCTCTTCGACCGCTGGGTTGAGGGGGGCCTGCTCGACGTGCTGAAGGAGGAGGGCGTCGGCGCCATCGCCTTCTGCCCCCTGGCCCAGGGGCTGTTGACCGACCGCTACCTCGGCGGCATCCCGGAAGGCTCCCGCGCGTCCAAGCCCCACGGCTTCCTCAAGCCCGCCGCCATCACCGAGGCCAAGCTGGCGAAGGTCCGCAAGCTCAACGACCTCGCCAAGCAGCGGGGCCAGACCCTCGCCCAGATGTCCCTCGCGTGGGTATTGCGGCAGCCCGCCGTCACGAGTGCCCTAATCGGCGCCAGCCGCGTCGCCCAGATCGAGGACAACGTCGCCACCCTCGCCACCCTCGCCTTCTCCGAGACGGAGCTGGCGGCGATTGAGGCGGTCCTTGCCTGAGATGAACAGCCGAGAGAAGGGACCAAAGGGACACAAGGGACGGAAGGGACGCGGAGAAGAGTAGCCGCCCTGCGGCCACGTGTGCAGGTTTGCACGCCCTACGGTTTTTCCTCGGGGGAGGGGTTCGAGGACGAGGACGACGGACGAGGGACGAGGACGATTGCCTCCCGCCCGCTGCCGTCTACCGTCTGCCCACTGCCGTCTGGTTCTTCGCAGCCGGCGCGGAGCTGGCGCTCGGCGTCCACGGGGCCGCGGTTGATGGCGGCCTCGGCCTCGCGGAGGCGGCGGCGAAGGACATCGTCGTCCGTGGCACGGCGCATTTCCCGCAATATCTGGATGGTCATGCGAAGAGAGCGGATCATGTCGCCCTCGGCGGCGACGGTGTGCGAGGCAAGGTCGGCGAAGTCGGCCCCGCGACTCCAGGCGTTGACGGCGGTCGCAAGGCTGAACTCGAGCTTCCGCACGGGGTCGGCAACCTGGAAGCGACGCTCGAGCTGGTAGATGTTGCGGACGACGCGGAGCGCCCTGCGGCGGACGTGGCTGAGGAGCTGGCGGGGCACGTGGCGGTCGTGCTCGCCCTTGCGTGCCTCGTGGACCATCGCGTTGGCCAACACGTTGATGCCGTGGGGATTGAGTTCGTGGAAGAGGCCGGCGAAGAATAGCTCGGTGGTCTGTAGCTCGTAGCCCGCGAAGCGGAGGGCGAACTCGCCCTTCTCCGTGATGCCGCGTTTGCCGAGGTAGCCGAGGGTTTGGAGCACCTTGAGTCGGCGCTCGACCTGCTTGCGGAGCGACGGGGCGAGGGCGCTGCCCTTGTGGCCGCGCTGGCGGAGGCGATTCTGGTAGGCCGCGAAGCTGCGCTCGCAGGCGTCGAAGAGCCGCCCGCCCCAGCGGCTGTAGAGGCTGAGGATGGTGGCATAGGAGAGGTTGAACTGGCTTTCGATGCGCTCGGGGCGGCCGGCGACGACCCGCTTCACGCCGTCGAGCGTCACCTCCTCGGTGTCCACGCGGGCGTAGACGTAGCCGCGGGTGTCCATGCCCCGCCGCCCTGCCCTGCCGGCCATCTGCTGGTACTCGCGGGCGCGCAGGTAGCCGAAGTGGGTGCCGTGGAACTTCTCGATGGAGTCGAGGACGACGGTCTGGGCGGGCATGTTGACGCCGAGGGCGAAGGTCTCGGTGGTGAAGAGCATCTTGACGAGGCCGCTGGTGAAGAGGCGCTCGACCACCTCCTTGAGCGTGGGCAGGATGCCGGCGTGGTGGAAGGCGACGCCGCGGCGGACGAGTTCGCCCATCACGATGGCGCTGGATTCGTGGGCGACGTCGAAGCGCTCGCACAGATCGTCGAACAGGGCGCCGACGCGCGCCGCCTCGTCGGGCGTGAGGAGGGGACGGCGGGCGTTGGCCTCGGCCCGCTGCTCGCAGAGGCGCCGGTTGAAGCAGAAGTAGAGCACGGGCAGGCGGCCGGCGGCGGCGATGTGATCGAGGAGCGCCTCGGAGCCGAGATGGGGCTTGCGCGGGATGTGCTGGCCGCGGGCGAGGTCGTGCATCAGGCGTTCGAGCGATTCGAGGCTGTGGGGGCCGTAGCCGTCGGCCCAGAGGGCGTGGGTGAGGGGCACGGGGCGGCTCTCTTCGAGCACCATCTCGACGGGGGCCTGGCGTATTTCGCGCATCCAGCCCGCCAGCTCGGCCAGGTTGGGCATCGTGGCGCTCAGGCACAGGAAGCTGATGCGTTCGGGGGCGAAGATGACGCTCTCCTCCCACACCGTGCCGCGCTCGATGTCGTGGATGTAGTGGAACTCGTCGAAGATAGCGTAGTCCACGCTGGCCAGGCGGTCGGGGTCTTCGAGGAGGGTGTTGCGGAAGATTTCGGTGGTCATGATGAGGCAGGGGGCGTTGTAGTTGATCGTCACGTCGCCCGTCAGGATGCCGATGCGGTCGGGGTACTTGGCTGAGAAGTCGCGGAACTTCTGGTTGGAGAGTGCCTTGATGGGCGCGGTGTAGACGATTTGGCGTCCGCGCTGCATGGCCTGCTCGATGGCGTATTCGGCGATGAGGGTCTTCCCCGCCCCGGTCGGCGCGGCCACGATGACCGAGTGCCCGCGGTCAACTGCCGCGATGGCCTGTTCCTGAAAGGGGTCGAGGGTGAAACCGCCGTACTGTGTGGGCATCTCGTCTCCTGGTCGCTGTTGGGGGCCACCAGACGATACCGCGTGCGTCGGCGCGTGTCAACCGCCGCATCGCGCCCGCCCCACCACGCTTGCGAGCCGGCGCGGACGGACGTATAATCGCGCGGAACGCGGAGGCAGCCTCGAGGCAAGCACCCGGAGAGGAGCGGCCCCCCCTCGCCCACGACAAGCGGGACGCTTGTCGCCACGAGGAACAGCGCCAGAAACCCACACCCTGGAAGGAAGGAGCATACCGTGGCAGACATCTCGGCTCATCTGAAGGCCATCTCGGGCGACCTGCGTAAGGCGCAGAATGCCTTCTTCAACCGCAAGTTCGACGAGGCCCTGTCCCTCGCCGACGCCGTGGCCGCAGCCATCGAGAGCGCGAAGGCGCAAGATGCGGCCAACGTGCAGCTCAAGTCCTATGAGAACCAACTGGCCAAGCTCCGCAAGGACGTGGCGAGCCGCAGCCCCAAGGCCGAGGCCCCCGCCGCGACACCAACGGCGCCGCCCCCCGCGGCCCCAGCCCCTGCCCCACCCGCGGCGGCCACGCCGGCCCCTGCCGCCGCCGCTCCGCCGGCCCCCGCGAAGCTGCCCGCCGGCGTGGACAAGCGCCTGCGCGACACCCGCGACTGGCTCCGCCGGGGCCAGACCGACAAGGCGGCCGCCATCTTCGCCGAGATTGACAAGTCGTACGCCGGCCAGTTCGACCCCGCTCACGCCGACTACGTAGCCGTGAAGGACGCGCTGGAGCAGGCCCAATCCGCCCAAGCCGAGGCGGCAGCGGCCGAGGAAGCCGCCGCACGCGCGGCCGACGAGAAACGTGAGGCCATGCGAGCGCAGTCCGACGAATGGCTCGCCAAGCTCGGCGTGTTCGCCCCCTTCGGCCACGGCACCGCATCGGTCACGGAACTCCTCACCCAGCGGCAGTCATACACCGACGCCCTACCCGTGTGGCAGGCCTACGCTGCCGAGGCGTTCCCCGCGGGCAAGGCCGACCAGTTGGTCGAGCTGGAGCAGAGCCTGGCCCGCAGCTTCGAGGCGTTCCCCGCCTTCTTCGAGCAGACGAAGGCCCAGATGGCCGACGAGGTGGCGGCCAGCCTCCGCGGCACCCTCGACCAGCTCGGCCGCGAAATCGAGGGCAAGCCTGCGATCATGAACGACCGCGCCATCGCTGAAGCCGAGGAGAAGCTGGCTAGCGTCCAGCCCCTCCTGGCCGACGACGCGGCGCGCTGGGCCGCCCTGGGCCAGTTGGTGGCCGACATCAAGGCCCGCAACGCCGCCAACCGCGCCGCCCGCGCCAAGCTCATCACCCTCCGCCCCGACGCTTATCAGGGCGACGACGCCCCGGCCATCAAGGAGCGCGCCGAGGCGATGGTCCTCAAGGCCCACCCCGACGCCCAGGTGCGCCGCAGCGTCGTCTACAGCGAGGACTGGAAGGAACTGAGCCAGTGGGAGGACTACGCGGGCACGCCGCGCTTCGTCACCCGCCGCGAAATCTACGCCCAGGTCGCCGCCGTCATCCCTGCCGGCTGCCGCCTCTTCACCATCTACGTCACCAAGGAGTACCGCGCCGACGGCACCTGGTCCGCCCTCGCCGGCAACATCATGTTCACCGACGAGATGGACGAGGCGAACCTGGGGTAGCGGCCCCGCGCCGCGTTCGCAGGGGGACCGGGCTTCCTCCTCACTTCTTCGAGGGGACGGGCGCGGCTACAGCCTTACCGATCTCGCGCTGGAAGAGCTGGTAGAACTCCGCGGGCATCTTGTAGTGCCGGCCCGAGAAGTCGAAGCAGTGGTCACAGAGGGACACGCTAACTGAGCCGTCCTGCTTCTCGAAAACTGCTGCCTGGAAGTGGTCGCACTTGCATCGGTTCTTTGGGACGAGCTGGATGGCTGCAAGGAATTCCCTGACCATGTCTGGGTCGGAGACGCGTACCTCGACCTTCTGCCCGAGCCGCTCTTGCGTGAGGGTGATCCGAACAGTCCCCCGGAAGGGCTCGGGTACCCTGGCCGCGCCATCGGGCAGATGACGGTTCGCGCCGCAGCCCGCAATCACCACGAGTAACGCCGCTGCGGGACACCTCACTGGTACACCTCGCATGGGGGACTCCTCTCGACTCGCTCCGAGGAGACTCAGGAACAGGCCCTCGAGCCACGTGAGGGTTTCGGGCTCAGTCCCTCCGCGGCTCCCTCGTGGATCGCGCGTTCCATGTCCTCAAGGGACGCGACCTTCCCCTCTGGCGTACGCAGGCAGCCGAGGAGGGAATGCACGTGCACCGTAGGGAGCAGAACCACGTCGCCGTTGTCCTGCACGATGAAGTCCACCTTGCCGCCCGCGGAGAGCCCCAGGCGTTCGCGGACCGCCTTGGGCAGGACGACCCGGCCTCTCGTGGATAGGGTGGCCCGATACATGGCGTTCTCCTGGCGCTCAGGCGAGGCCCGCGGAGGCGAGGATGTTGTCGAGGGCGGCGGAGGTGCGGCGGCAGGCCTCGATGGGGGGAAGCTCCTTGAGCGAAGGCACGAATGGCTCGGCGGTGACGGGGCCATCATAGGCGATCTTCGCCAACGCCTTCAGGAAGCCTGCGATGTCAATCACGCCCGTCTCGCCCGGCATGCGGCGGACGTTGTCCACCTGGGCATCAACGTCCACGCCCGCCGGGGCGTCGTTGACGTGGGTGTAGACGATCTGCTCGGGCCGGAGCTTGAGAATGTCGGCGACGGTGCCGTGGGCGGTGTACCAGTGCCAGCAGTCGAGGAGGAGGCCGACGTTGCCCGTGCCGATGGCGTCGGCGAGCTCGAGCATGCCGGCCATGTTCCAGATGAACTCGTGTGCCTTGCCGACGCGCATGGTCTTGGGGCCGACGAACTCGAGTCCGAGCCAGACGCCGCTGTCGTTGAGGATTTCGGCGCAGGCGCGGAGGCGGCGGCGATGGGACTCGAAGTTCTCGGCGAAGGGCAGGTCATTGGAGAAGGGCAGAATCCACGTGGGGCAGCGGAAACAGCCCATCGCGGCGGCGGCTTTGGCCAGGCGCGGCAGGCCTGCGAGGCCCTTTTGGAAGGCATCTTCGTCGCGGCGGAACTCGACGGGCAGGCCGAAGCCGCCGGGCTTGAGCCCCTGCGTCTCGTAGAGACGCTTGAGGAGGTCAAGCTGGCCCAACTCCAGCAGCGTCGCCGCCTCGCCCGCACTGAGGTCCATGCCGCCGAAGCCGGTCTTCTTGGCCAGGGCAGCGACCTCGAGGGTCGAGCCGCCCACGCCGATTGCGCCCGCACAGAGATTCTTGAACACGCCGCTTCTCCAAAAGGGGGGAACGGGTCAACTCCGCGCTCCGCCGATTATAGCGGGGCGCGGGGCGCCGTCAAGCGCGGCAGCGTGGCCCCGGCGCCGGCCGAGACCGACGCAGCAAGCTGCTTGACGAGGGCGTCGTAGAGGAATGTGTCCAGCCCCTGGTTCAGTCCGTCGCCGACCTCGGACTTCATGGCCCCTACTCTGGGCCGTTCTGGAGGAGCCTTCTCTTGGCCAGAGGCGTCGCTCGAAGCGACAGCCATGCTGCCAGTACGCAGGCCGACAGTGCTCTCTTCGTCACCGCGTCCACCTCCTTGCCTCTATCTCCACGTGGGGCAGCGCCTTGCGCAGCTCGGCAACCCCGGCGTCCGTGAGCTTCTCGCAGTAGGACAGGTTGAGCGACCGCAGCGCAGTAAGGCCCTTCAGGTGCGTCAACCCCGCATCAGTGATCGCGTCGCAGCACGCAAGGCGGAGCGACTGGAGGGCCGTCAGGCCCTTGAGGTGGGCCAACCCCGCGTCCGTGATGCCGTCATATCCTGACAGGTCGAGCGACTGGAGGCTCGTGAGGCCCCTGAGGTGGACCAGATCTGAGTCCGTGACGTTCTTGCAGTAGCCCAAGTCGAGTGACTGAAGAGCAGCGAGGCCCTTGAGGTGGACGAGCCCAGCGCCGGTGAACTTCTCACACTTCGTTAGTTTGAGCGCCTTGAGAGCAGTGAGGCCCCTCAGGTGTGCCAACCCCGCGTCAGTGACCTCAATGCACCCGCTGAGGTCGAGCGACGTAAGGGCGCTGAGGCCCCGGAGGTGCGCCAGCCCAGAGTCCGTGATCTTCTCACACCCGCCCAAGTCGAGCGACTGGAGGGACGTGAGGCCTTTGAGGCCCGCCAGCCCAGAGTCCGTGAACCTGTTACACCCGCTCAAGTCGAGCGACGTGAGGGCCTTA
>VGYV01000275.1 GCA_016872855.1 Planctomycetota bacterium | reverse complement strand
GGTAAGGGGAGGGTTGGGCGCCGGTCCCTACCCCGAAGCCCCACCCTCACCCTACCCTCTCCCTGAGAGGGAGAGGGGTGAGTTGGCACAGAAAAAGACTCCCGGAGTCTTTTTCGGGGTCAGAAAAAGACTCCCGGAGTCTTTTGCGGGGTTACAAGTGGCCGCCATTACAAGGCTTAGGGAGCAGGAAAAGACTCCGGGAGTCTTTTTCGCCCCTCTTGCCCAGGCGCTCGGCCATGACAGCAAGGGAAGAGATTCGAGGACGAGGACGACGACGAGGACGAGGACGATTGCAGACTGTCCACTGTCTACTGTCCACTGTCCACTGTCCACCCTCCACTCTCCCCGTTGGCTGCGGCCTGCTGCGATGGGCCATCCGTGTTTGATCACCTCCTTCTTGCCCTCCCGAGGCGGGCGGCGATAGCCTGAAGCGCCTCGGCCACCTGGGCCAGGGCGAGATGGCTGACGGCGGCGCCGCAGGCCTCGAACTGCGCGCTCCAGAGCCGACAGCCCCCGCCGTTGCACTCCTCGCGGCTGAACGGGCAGAACTTCGACATTCGGATGACGACCTCACTCTCAGCCACATTTCTCTCCTATGCTCCCAGGGTGGAATGAGTAACACTCCGGCCCACGCCGGCCCTGTGGCACAGCCGCCCGTACGTGTTCAGCGAGAGGGGGCTTTCCCCCCTCCCCCCTGGGGGGAGGGCCGGGGTGAGGGTGCCTTCCGCCACACTGGCGAGCACACAACCACCCTCACCCCCACCCTCTCCCCGAGGGAGAGGGGGCGGCAAGCGCTCGCCTGGCCAAACAGGTACAGCCGCCCTCGGCTGTGCCACACGGAGACCGCGCGGCCGGAGCGTTACGGAGCCAACTCGTTCATGTCACCTCCTTTGGGCCGGAGCCGGCCTGGGTGGCATCGCTCGTAGTGCGGGCTTCAGCCCGTATCTGTACGGCCTGAAGGCCGCACTCCGAACCCGAGCCACCGCGGGCCGGCGTCCTGGCCACAATCCGCAGTCACATCAGCATTTGCGGAGAAGGGTGGATATGCAGCGGCCGTCTGGTCACAGCCACTGGGCCAGCGTGTCCGTGGCTGACCCTTTGGCCTGGGGAGAGCGAATGCATCGCCAAGCCACGATGAGAGTATACCACACAAATGGGTGCATGTCAAGTCGAAAGACGAACATCCTTCACCCGGCGGCTTCGGCCCGGCGCTGAGCAAGGTCGTGGCGGCTCTGACGTATTGTCATCATGGACTTGCTGGGGCCGCGCCCGTGCGTCGGAGGATGCGCGCCCAGGCGAGGATGGCGGCGCCGACGGCCAGGACGGCGACGGCGCCGACCTGGCCCGCGCTGAGGCCGAGGGCGACGGGGGACGTGTCGCGCCGCACGAGCTCGACCCCGAAGCGGGAGACGGCGTTGAGGACGCACAGGAGGCCGAAGAGCTCGCCGTGGCGCCGCTTGTAGGGCGTGGCGGCGACGAGCAGGGCGCAGATGAGGAAGAGGCTGGCCGCCTCGTAGAGCTGCGCGGGATGCACGGGCAGGGAGGCGCCGGTGTCGCGTAGGCTGCCCAACAGGTCGCGGTCGTGGTCGAACCTCATCACGTGGTCGCAGAACGGGGGGCTGCCCTCGGCCACGGGGCGGCCATCCTGGGCAAAGTACAGGTGCCCGGGGAAGCGAACGCGAAGAATGAAGTCTGCGGTGGACATCCCGCCGTAGCAGCAGCCGTTGAGGAAGCAGCCGATGCGGCCGAAGGCCTGGCCCAGGGCGACCGCGGGGGCCACAACGTCCGCCACCTCCCACGGGGGCAGGCGCCTGGCCCTCAGATACAGGTAGTCGGCAGCCAGGGCTGCGATGAGGCCGCCGTAGAAGACCAGGCCCCCCCGCCACACCTCGAAGAGCATCCAGACGGAGTCGTTCGGGCCGCGGTGGAGGGCGAACCAGAGGAGACGCGCGCCGACGACGCCTGCGACGATGGAGATGAGGATCATGTTGCCGATGACATCGGAGTGGATGCCCGCGGCCCTGCCGCGTCGCGCGGCCAGCCACCAGCCGGCGTAGAAGCCCACGGCCAGCATCAGGCCGTAGGAGTGGATGAAGTGGACGAACAAGGTCGGGTGCATGCGGTGGCCTGCCACTGGTCAGACAGTTCGGTCGTTACCTGTGCGCGTTCCGCGCGCATGCTTGCACGGTATGGATGGATGGATGAATGGATGGTTGGATGAATGCCAGACAGTCATCCATTCATCCACTCCTCCAATCATCCCCGTTGGTTGCGGCCTGCGGGCGTCTCACGAGGAACTCGCCTGGGCTGGTCCCTGCGGCGCTGCCAGGCGCTCCTGCTTATAGCCGCCCCTGGCACGCTCGTAGAGGAAGATGGCGCCGAAGATGGCGAATGCGGCCACGGAAAGGGCCGCAACCCACTTGAAGGTGACGGAGGCGGCGTGGCGGTTGGCTTCCCCGAGCACTTGCATCGCTGCCTGCCTGTGGTCGCGGGTGGCGAGGCGGTCCACCACCTCGGGGATGGCCTTGGTCAGCGGCGTCCTCCTGGCTTCCTCAAGGAGCTCAGCGCTGGGCGTTCTCGCCAGCGCGCTCGCGACTGTCGCCTGGTCCTCCACGGAGAGTTGGGCGCTCACCTCGCCTACCTTCGTGATGAGCGACCTGGGGAGGGCCTCCTCCTTCTCCTTGGGCGGCTGCCGCCGCCTGGCAGCGTCGAGGGACGCGACGAGGCCCTCGACTGTGCCTTCGAGCCGTTCGCCAATCGCCTTGCGAACGGTGAGGACCAGGGCGTAGCGGCCGCGGACCTCGGCCTGGATGGCCTCGCTGAGGCCGGCGCGGAGGGTCTTCCCCGCGTAGTGGTCGTGGAGGGCGCCCATCTTGGGGCCTGTGACGAGGGAGAGGAAGAGCCCTGCGGCGCCGCCCAGGATGGCGAGGAGGAGCGTGCCGCCCTTGGGGAAGCGCTCGGAGACGATCCCCAGCATCGTGGGCCACATGTAGGTGCAGCCGAGGCCGAAGACGGTGGAGGCGATGAAGAGGCTCCCCCAGTCGCTCACCCCGGCCAGGAGGAGCAGGCCCGCGCCCGCCACGAGGCTTGAGACGGCCATCAGCCCCGTGGGCGTGAGCTTCTTGGCCACAGGCCCGGCAAAGAAGCGGAGGACGAACATGAGCCACGACAGGTAGACGAGCACGAGCACGCCGCGAATGCCCATCAGGTCCTCGATGAACATTCCGAGCCACTTGTTCGGCCCCAGCTCAATCGAGGCGGTGAGGAGCATGCAGAAGACGATGATGAGGAAGAGGGGGCGGAGGGCCTCCTTGAACATCGCGGAGGTGGAGACGCCGGCCTGGACCCGCTCGGTCTTGGGGAACTTCTGGCCCAGGATGAGGAGTGCGTAGGCGGCCATGGGGAGGTAGACGAAGGCCATCTTGATCTGCCAACTGATGTCGAGGAGCCGCTGGGAGGCCCCAGCGACGTTCAGGATGGCCGAGAAGCCCCAGGCCATTAGGCCGCCGATGACGATGCCGCCCGGCCACCAGGCGTGGAAGACGTTGAGCATGTGGGTCTTCCGGTCGGGATAGGCGGTTGCGACCAGGGGATTGGTGGCGGCCTCGACCAGGTTGCTGGCCAGGGCGAGCGAGGTGAAGGCGAGGGCGAGGGACCAGAAGCCGCCGGCGAAGATGACCAGCGTCACCCCCACAAGGTGGGTGGCGAAGGCGAGCCACATGGCGATGCGGACGCCGATGAAGTCGAGGAGTCCGCCGACGAAGAACATGGCCAGGACGCCGAATATTCCGCCCCAGGAGGTGGCCTGGCCCACCTGCTCGCGGGTGAAGCGGAAGTGGCGCACGAAGTCGCCCAGGATGTCCACGCCAATCGAGAACGCCATGGCGTTGGTGATCAGGGCCAGGCAGCACGCGGCGAACAGCCTGCGGCGATTGTCCACGGGCGATGCCTCCGGAGGGGGACATGGGCGTCGGACGCTGCGATGGGCGGCAGTTTACCACGCTGGCCCGCGCGATTCAAGGCGCAGTGCCGCGGCGCGCCGCAGCCGCGACCGTCCCTGTCGCGGCCGGCAAGCGAGCCGGTTGCCGCCACGCCCAACAGAAAGGGCCGCCGCTCACGAGAGGAGCGGCGGCCCTGGGTGGCAGCCAATGGTCACGGAGCCTGGCGGCTCAGTGGCCCTCTTTCTTCTCGGCCATGAGGTCAATGGCCTTGTAGCCGCCTGTAGCCTTGAAGTAGAGGATCAAGAGGAGGTAGATGACGGCCATGATGGCGGGCAGGATGGCGACGCTCGACATGGCATTGCGCTTGGCGTCGCCGCGAACCTTGTCGAGTGTGTCCTTGGCGTCCGCCTTGAGGGCCTTGAACGCGTCGTCTGTGCGGAGGATGATCTTGTTGGCGTCCAGGAAGGCCACTTGTGCTTCGTAGCTCTTCATGGCTGCCTCGTAGGCGTCCTGCTTCTTCTTGTAGTCTTCCTTCTCCGCGGCAGGGGCTTCCTCGGGGGGCTTGATGGGCTTCTGGTGCTCGACGGCGATGCGGGCGATTGTCTTGTACTTGTCGTCGGCGGCAAGCGCCTTCTCGATGTCCACGCCAGGCTTCTCCTCGGCGAGCGCCTGGCGGCGCTCGTAGAGCGCGGCCGCGTCGTCCACCGCCGCTACCTTGTGGGGATCGAGCGACCGGTAGCCGCCGAAGATGCTCCTCTTCTCGTCCTTGGCCATGTAGGCTGCGTGAATGGCCGGCATGGCCCTCAACTCGTGGTCAATACGGGTGTCCTGCCAGTAGCCGAGGATTTGAAGGCCGAGGACGCCGACGCCGAGCATTCCGACGCCACTGATGGCGTTGAGGGTGAGGGCGCCGCCCTTGGGGAAGCGCTCGGCCACGACGCCGAGCGTGCATGGCCAGAAGAAGGTCTTGCCGAAGCCGTAGACCGTTGCGAACACCAGGATCGCTCCGCCCGCCGCTGCGCCGGAGAGCAGGAAGAGGCCCAGGGCGGCTAGGATAGCGCTCGCCAGCAGGACCCCGAGCGGCCTAAGCGCGCGCTCGATGGGGCCGATGCAGAAGCGCAGGATCGTCATGATCAGCGCCGTATAGACCAGGATGAAGCCCGAGGCCAGCCCGAGCTTCGCCATCGGCGGCTTCATCAGGTCCGTGATCCAGCCGTCAATTCCCAGCTCCGTCGTGGCAAGCAGAATCATGACCAGGACGAGTAGGATGTACATCGGGCGGCCCAGCGACCCGGTGTAGGCAAGATACGCCAGGGTGAGAAGGCCGATGAGAATCGTGAAGGGGAGGCAGGGAAGGGTGAAGGAGCCGACCTGGAGAAGCGTCGGGAGGTTGAACTGGTTGTTCAGCTCGCTGGTGATGAGGTAGAGCACGATCAGGCAGGTGATCGCGCCGGCTTCCTTGAGCATGTCGCGGTAGGGGATGCCAGCCGCCACGCGCTCGGAGACCGGGAACTTGGCCCTGAGGAGCAGGATGCCGTAGAGGATGACCGGGACGAGGACGGCGGCGACGCTCACGCGCCAGTTCACCTCCAGGTAGTTCAGCAGCAGCAGCAGCAGCCCCGCTAGGAACAGCCCGCCCGGCCAGCCGGCGTGGAGGATGCTGAGCATCTTAGTCTTGCTCTTCGGGTAGGCGGTGGCGATGGCCGGGTTGATCGCTGCCTCCACAGTGCCCGCGGCCAGCCCATTGAGGATCGAGCCGGCGTAGAGCGAGGTGTAGCTCCTCGCCGTGACCAACAGGATGGCCGACACCACGTGGCAGGCGAAGGCGAAGATCATGCTCTTGCCATAGCCCACCCTGTCAATGAGCAGGCTGAAGAGCACGATGCTGACCCCGAAGGGCCAGAAGCCCGCGCCCAGGATCTCCCCCTTCTGCGTCTCGCTGAGGGCGAACTCGATCTGCCACTGGCCCATCAGCATGATGCGGATGATGAACGAGAACGACGTGGCCACCAGGGCCACAATGCACGCCACGAGCAGGAACAGGTGTTGGCGTTCCTGCCCTGCCTCACCTGGGCTGCCGGTCTGATCCGCCATGACACGTCTCCTCCGATCAGATTGGGCCTCGCGCTTGTGCGCGCCGCAGGCCGTGCCTGGGGCGGCCGCCCCGCCCCAACCGCGCGGGAGTCTAGCAAATGCTCCCGCCCTTTGCAAGACGTAATGTCGTTTTTCGCCTCCACCGCCCCGCTTGACAGCGCGCGGGTGATCCGATAGCATGGCGGCCCATGACGGACGATGCGAAGAAAGCTCCCGACGACCCCTTCGGGGACGAGCCGGACGACCAGGACGAGTTCGGCATTGACCAGAGGCGGATGACCTTCCTCGAGCACCTGCTCGAGCTGCGGTCCCGGCTCTTCATCGTCATCGCCACGTTGGCCGTCACGGCAATTCTGTTCTTCGTGGTGCTGGGCCACCAGCTTTGGGATTGGCTGACCTACCCCGTCAAGACCGCCTGCGCGGCTACCGCGTCCTGGGAGGAGCCGGTGAGGTACAAGGACCTGCTCAAGTCGTTCTCACCCACCTCGTTCTTCATGACCCGGGTCTACTACTGTGTGTATGCGGCCATCGCGGTGACGATTCCCGTCACGCTCTGGCAGCTCTGGGGGTTCGTGGCGCCCGGGCTGAAGCGCAAGGAGCGGCGCATCATCGGGCCGGCCGTCCTGGTCACGATGCTGCTCTTCCTGGCGGGGGCAGCCTTCGCCTATTTCGTGATCATCCCCATCATGCTCACCTTCTTCCTCGAGGACGCCAATGCGTACGGCATCGGCACACTGTGGGGCATCGCGGAGACTGTGAACCTCGAGGCGATCATGATGCTCATCATGGGCGTGACGTTCGAGCTGCCGATGGTCATCGTGCTCCTCTCCAAGATCGGCATCGTGTCGCCACGCTTCCTCGCCAAGTACCGCCGCCACGCCATCCTCGTCATCTTCATCATCTCGGCCCTGATCACGCCGACGGGCGACCCGATGACGCTCACGCTGATGTCGGTGCCCCTCATCGTCCTCTACGAGCTGGGCATCCTGGCCGCCAGGCTCTTCCGCCCCAAGCGCGCGAAGTGGGACGTTCCCGATGAGGAGGATGACAAGGGCGGCCCATCGCCCGCGCCCACCGAGCCCTCGCCCCCGCCCTCCGAGGCGCCCAGCGCCCCGGCCGAGCCTCAGCCCGGCGAAGGCGCCGCCTACACCGAGGAGAGCGGCTATCAGCCCGAGGGGGGAATAACCGAGGAAGCGGCGCCCCCTGAAGAACCGGCCCCTCCGCCCGAGCCCGAGCCGCCGAAGGAGGAGCCTCCCCTCGAAGCGCCCCCGCCCGAGGAGGAGCTGCCGCCCGACGCCGTGATGCACTGAAGACTAGCCGCGAGCCACGAGCGGCGAGCGACGAGCCTCCAGAACCCGCCGCCCATCTTCCCTGCTCGCGGCTCGTGGCTCGCCGCTCGAAGCTATCTTCCCGCCCTCACCCTCTCAATGATCCGCTGCATGTTCTCCAGGCAAATGACGCTCGCCTGCTCAGCGTTAGATGAGTAGTCGGCGCCGCCCGGCTTGTCCACCTGCTCCTTCGAGAGCGCCACGGGGCGCCAGTGGGTCTCGAGGGACACCCAGCCGTCGTACTCGTCCTCGAGGAGGGCGGCGAACTGCCCTTCGTAGTCAATGTCCCCCTCGCCAATCGGGCAGCACTCCTGTTCCCCCTTCGCGTTTGGCGTCGAGTCCTTGATGTGGACGTGGATGATGCGGGGCTTGATCGCCTCGTAGCCGTCGGGGAAGGGCGTCTCGGGGTCGTCGGCGTCGTAGAGCACGTTGCAGGGATCCCAGATGGCGCCCACGCGGTCGGAATCCAGATCATCGAGGAAGTCGGCCAGGCGGGTGCCCGTGCCGATGAAGGTGGATGCCTCGTTCTCGATGCCCAGGATGATGTCGTGCTCGTCCAGGATGTCGAGCACGGGCTGGAAGAGGCCGAGGATGCGCCCCTTATCGTAGTCCCCCTTGCGCCAGAAGGTGAAGCCGCGGACGAGTCGGATGTCGAAGGCGTGTGCCAGGTCGCCGCACCGCCGCAGAATGTCGTGATGCTTCGCGATCTCCTCGGGCGAGTCAATGTTGCACTTGAAGAAGGGCGCGGCGATGGAGCACACGTCCAGGTCGGCCTCGGCCAGCATCGCCTTCATGCGCTCCACGTCGGCGGCCGGGATGTCCTGCGGCGCCTTGTGGCCCCACACGCTCCGCACCTCGATGCCCTGAAGGCCGAAGCGCTTGCAGACGGCGATCACGCGCTCGAGGTCCTGAGACACTTCGTCGCTGAAGACGGCTTGCCTGAACACCGGCCTTCTCCTTTCCAGATGGTGAACTCGCTAGATTCGGCCTGCCGTGCTCACGCGGCGTGTGATGACGCGTGACGCGTGACGCGTGAGAAGACAAAAGCCAAAGGGTCAGAAGGGCACCTCCGCGTCAAGGAAGGCCTCCCAGGTCTCCGCCCCATACTCCGCTTCCGGTTCGCTCACCCCCTCCTCGCGCTGGTCGGGAACCATGCGCATCAGTAGGCGGATGATGCCTGCGTGGAGCTTCAGCCGATGGTCAGTGACCGCCGGACCCAGGATGTGCCGCGACTTGTAGTACCAGTCGCGGCTCTCGCGGCCCGAACCCAGGGCGTACTCGTAGAAGCGCGCTCTGTCCCTCCCTGTCCTGCGTGAATAGCCCTCGGCGATCTGGGCGCCGATCCCGCCTACTGCCGAGTAGAGCTGGTCCGCCAGCTTGTAGAGGTGCTGGGCCCGCAGCTTCTGGATGTCGGCCCATGCCAGCTCCGATGCGAACAGGGAGAGCCGGTATGCCTCGACCGTCCACAACGGATCCCTGGTGATCGACCCGGGCACACTGCATTCCCAACCCTTGTATGTCATCTTCAGTTCCCGAATCACGCGTCACGCGTCACGCGTCACGCGTCTGGACACCACTTTGTTCCCCGGCCTGTACTCCAAGGAAAGCGGCAGTTCCACGCGCGTGCCCGTTTCCGCCGACTTGTAGGCGGCCAGGATGATCTCGACGGCCTTGCGACCCTCCCTTCCATCAACGAGGGGGGCTGTCCCTCTTTCGAGAGCGCGGACGAAGTCGGCGAGTTGGCGGCGATGATTCTCGGGGCTGAAGGCCATTGGGTCCGATGCCCCCGTGCCGTGCCCCTTGTCGCCGACTAGCCCCGCGCGAATCTTCGCGTCGCGCGGGCGCTCCTTGCGGAACTGCCAGAAGGTGAGCGACTCCTCCTCCAGCACCGCGCTCCCCGCGTCGCCCGAGATGGCGATCTTCTTCGGGAAGCCCGGCCACGCCGCCGTCGTGCCCTGGATGGCACCCAGGGCGCCGCTCGCCCACTCCACGCCCACGACGTTCGCGTCGTCCGCCTCGATCCGCTCGTGGGCCAGGCAGCCTGACAGGGCCGTGACGGCCCTGGCCGGCCCCATGTACCACTGAATCAGGTCCACGCAGTGAATCGTCTGGTTGATGAGCGCGCCCCCGCCGTCGAGCTTCCACGTGCCGCGCCAGCCGCCGCTGTCGTAGTAGCTCTGCTCGCGCCACCAGCGGACGTAGGCGTCGCCCAGCGTGAGCCGCCCGAAGCGCCCTGCGTCCACCGCCTTCTTCAGTTCCTGGGCGGCCGCGCCGAAGCGCGAGGGGAAGATGGCGCCCAGCAGCACCCCCGCCTTCTGTGCCGCCGCGATCATCGCGTCACAACGGTCGAGCGCGATCTCAAGCGGCTTCTCCACCACGCAATGCTTCCCCGACGCCATCGCGGCCAGGGCGGGCTCCATGTGCAGGCCCGACGGCGTGCACACGTTCACGATGTCCACGTCGTCGCGTTCGAGCATCTCGTGGTAATCGGTGTACCAGGGCACGCCGGCCCGCTCGCCGAAGCGCCGGGCGCTCAGCTCGATCGTGTCGCACACGGCCACGAGCCGGGCGTTTCGCAATTGGCTGATTGCAGTGACGTGGTGCGCGCCGACCGCGCCGCAGCCGATGAGGGCAAAACCGTGCTCCTTGGGCATTCAAGTCCTCCTCCGCCGAGCTCGCGGCCAGCTTGGCTGCTCAGTCGTTGTCTCGCTCGCCGGCCTCCTTCGGCTTCGCGCCCTTCTCAACGAGGGCGATGTACTCCTTGAGGAGGCCAGAGAGGTATTGGTCGAGCCCCTTCGTATCGTCGGCTTTGAGCTTCTTGTTCTCGTAGGTCAACCCCGCAGCCTCCTTGAGGTCCGCCAGGGCGCCCTTGTTGTCGCCCAGGAAGTGGCTCATCGCCCCGGAGATGAGGAGCAGTTCCTTGCGGAGGCCGGCGTTGTCCTTGTTCTCGGCCATCTTCCTGGCCAGCCCCAGGGCCTTCTTGCGCGCCGCCGCGGCCTCCTCGGATTTCCCCGCCACCCCCAGGTGGTAGCCGAGCACCCTGTAGAACTGGCACCAGAACTCGTCGTCCTGACCCAGGACCGAGTAGACCCTTTCGGCGATCCCTAGCCTTGTCACCATCGGGATGTCGGTGTAGGAGGCGTACTCCTTGTCGAGTTTCACCCCCGCAAGCTGCTTCCGCAGCTCCTCCTTCTTGGGCTCAGGCACCCTGCGGAAGTCGCCCAGGAAGGCGGTGAGGCAGCACTTCTTGCAGCAGTAGAGCGAGTTGCCCACAGTCAGGGGCCAGAAGATGTACTGGAACTTCGACGGCCAGTTGTAGATGTAGGTGCCGTAGCTCATGATGCTGTTGAACGCGTTGGCCGTGCCGCAGAGCGGACAGGTCACTTGCGTCTCAGCCCAAGTAGTCGCCAGCCCCACATTGCTCGCGCCGCCCAGCGCGAGCGCGACGA
>VGYV01000274.1 GCA_016872855.1 Planctomycetota bacterium | reverse complement strand
CCTCGCCGTTGAAGGCGATGAACAGATCTCTGAAGTCGGGGTTGATCGCCATCTTTCCCTCTCAGGATGTCCACCTCTGACACCATTTCCCACATGGCAGCAAAGATCGCCTCGTGCCCGAGCTCTTGCCAGAACTCGCGGTCAAAGCTCCTGTCGTCCTCGCCGCGTCGGATGAGTCTTGTCTTGAACGCTCGCTTTGCCATCCTCTGACCCCTACGCCGCCGGAACAATCCCTGCCCCTCTCCATACCCTCCATTATACCCGAAACCGCACCGAAAACCACACCGTCCGGGCGCGAGAACAAGCCCCGCTTGACTCCACCGCCCGATTCATGCAAAGTAGCCCCTGGTGTTTGCGGCCTTGAGTTCGTAGTGCGGCCTTCAGGCCGTATCTTCCTCGGACGCGGATACGGGCTGAAGCCCGCACTACAAACCCCCTCATGAAAGGAGCAACACATGCCGAAGTTTGTGGACAGGCAGGGCAGGACGAAGTACCGCTTCACCTTCGGGCCGTGGAATATCCACGAGGGCGCCGACCCCTTCGGGCCGCCGGTCCGCAAGAGCTTCAAGTTCGACCAGAAGATCAAGATGCTCAAGGACCTGGGCTTCGACGGCATGCAGTTCCACGACGACGACGCTGTGCCCGACCTCGACGGCAAGTCGCCCGCCCAGATCGAGAAGGCGGCCAAGGCAATGAAGCGGAAGCTCGACAACGCGGGGATCGTTGCCGAATTCGTCGCCCCACGCCTCTGGGAGACCCCGCGCGGCATTGACGGCTCCTACACCTCCAACTCCGCCGCCGACCGCCGCTACGCCCTCGAGCGCTCGAAGAAGGCCATTGACATCGCCCGCCTCATCGGCACACGCGACATCGTCCTCTGGCTCGCCCGCGAGGGCACCTACGTCCGCGAGGCCAAGAACGCCATCGAAGCCTACCGCAAGCAGGTTGACGCCATCAACCAGCTCCTCGACTACGACAAGGGCATCCGCATCCTCATCGAGCCGAAGCCCAACGAACCGATGGACCACGCCTACGTGCCCACGATGGGCCACGCCGTCGCCATCTCCTATATGACCATTGACCCCTCCCGCGTCGGCGCCAACATGGAAAGCGCCCACAGCATCCTCGCCGGCCTCGACCCCTCCGACGAAATGGCCTTCGCCCTCTCCGTGGGAAAACTCTGGAGCGTCCACCTCAACGACCAGAACGGCCCCAAGTTCGACCAGGACCGCGCCTTCGGCATGGTCAACCTCCGCCGCGCCTACAACCAGGTTCGCGTCCTCGAGCTTGGCGGCTATGGCCGCGACGGCAACATGGTCGGCCTCGACGTCAAGGCCATGCGCCCCCAGAAGAAGGCCGTCTCCACCAAGCATCTTGCCCACAGCCGCGAAATGTTCCTCTGGCTCCTCGACAAGGTCCGCACCATTGATACCAAAGCCGAGTCCGCCCTCATCGCCGCCCGCGACTACGAGGCATTGGACAGATTGGTCATGCGGCACCTGATGACTGGCTCGCTGCCCAACAAGGTGTGAGTGGAAGAAGAACCCAGGCAGAATGATTGCGGGCAAAATGACTCCCGACCCAGACCCGATCTTCTCTTATCATTTTGCCCGCCAATCATTTTGCCTTCCCTCTCTTGCATTCCGCCTTCGGGGCGGTATACTATTGCCAAAGGCCCAGCACCAGGCGAGGAACCCGCCATGTCCCCCACCCCGAAGGCCATCGAGACCACCGCCCCTGCCGAGCCCGAACGCCTCCGCCCCGCCGCCAACCCCGCCTTCGACACCTCCTCGCCTGCCGACGTGCTGCCATTCTGCCGCTGAGGGCGCAAGAAGGAGGAAAACAACACCTGCCCTCAAGGGTACAGAGGCATCGGGGCTGCGAGGCCGACGATCTGGCCTTGACGAGGGGCACGGTTGGGAGTAACATACGCAGCGTGCCAGTACCTGGTGGCTTACCTCCCTTCCTGTTCCTGAGGAGTCTGCTGGTGTTTCAGGAGATAAGGCTTCGGAACTACCGCACTCACCGGGACACCCGGGTGAAGTTCGGCGCCATCTCTCTGTTGATTGGTAACAATAACTCTGGCAAGACGAATCTCCTTGCCGGGATCCGCCATTTCTCACAACTGGTCGCCCGAGCGCGTCCGGTGCGGGAACAGGACCGCGAAGAGGCTACTCTTGACGATGCGGAGAAACAGTCACTTGAGCGCGCGCGGCTGAGACCCGGCGATCTGTTCCCTCACAGGTACCGACTCGCCGGAAAAGATGAGCCCATCGGTTTTGAGTGTCGCTGGAGCTGCGGGTCAGGCACAGTGGAGTACCTGGTCGAACTCTATGAACATCCCCGGGTTGAGAACGCCGCTGCGTGCCGAGAGAGGGTTAAGTTCCGGTGCGGTGAGCGCGGGCCCTGGAATGAGGTGGGGATCGGTTGGGATAGCGTTGTGAACGCGCTTGAATTGCGCACGACGGTCGCAGAAAGCAAACGGCTGAGTGACGAGGAGAAACGACTATGCGCGTGGTTCTTTGGTGACATGGCCCAGGCCTTTGCATATCATCTCCAACCGTCTTTTCTGAAAGGTGATGCAAAGACTTCGTGGCCCACTGTGAAACCCGAGCGACTGGTCATAGCCTCACAGTTGGGATACGAGGGAGCCAACCTGCAGGAGATTCTCCTTTACGCACCGGAAACCGATGAACGCACATTCCAGAGGTTCATTGCGTCCCTGCGGCGCTTCGACCCGAGCTTCCACGGGATACGTAGGGACCAACGGCGTGGTCAAGTAGTATGGGAGTTCGACCTCGGTCACGATATACCCGGCCGCCTTGACGAGTTCCCGCCTGCGGCCGTATCTGACGGTTTGATGAAGGCCGCGGCTGTGGCCCTGCTCACAGCGGTTCCTCACCCGCCCGCCCTTATCCTCATTGAGGAGATTGAGAACGGAGTCAATCCGGGGAACATCCATGAGTTTATGGGGTGGCTGTGGCAGGCGGCTGGTTCCCCAAACAGTGATGGAAGAGGGTATGCGACACAGTTCGTCTTGACTTCGCACAGCCCTTCGGTTCTCCGTGAATTCAGCGAGAACCTGGACCAGGTGTACACGATACGGCTGGATCGGCACGGGTTCAAGAGCGACGTGAGGAATCTTGCGGAATCCCTGGATGTGCTCATTGGGATTGGGGCGGTGGACGGCGAGATAGAGGAGCGGGACGGAAAAAGGGTGGTGAAACTGCCGCGTTACGCTCTTGCCGAACTGTGGTACAGTGGCACCATCGGGTGAGAGGACGCGTCAAATGGCCAGTGGGCGTTACATAGGCATCGTGGGTGACGGTGGCACGGACCGCGATATACTCGCATGCATTGTGCATTGCGCCTTCGGCGCGGGGCCCGCAGCCGCAGTCTCGCCCAAGGTTGTGCATCTCAAACGTCAGGGCATGAGGGACTCCTTGGACAAGTACTGGCACTTGGTTGGCAAGGGCCGCGGTGTACGCATCGCGGACGAACCGGCGCGCACGCTCCAGAAGGGCGTAGTAGCGACACTGTATGGCGCATGGGATGAACTCAGGTCCCACGCCAACCGGGAGCTCACACGGCGTGACATGGTTTTGGTCAGCTCTGATGCTGAAAGGTACCTATCGAATGCTGACGCCTATTTCCAGGAATGGGCGTGGATGGTCGGGATGGCTGTTCTTGGCGGAGTCGAGAAGTTCCATCACGCGCTCAGCAGTCGTGGGTACACCCTCGACTTCATCCCGGTTGTTGTGCCTGTTATTCCCTTTCCGAGCACCGATTTACTCATAGCAGTGGCGAGGAACCGCCAGGGGGGTGGTCTACCGGAGAGAGGCGCGGATCCGAGAAGGTTGAAGCTGGCTCTGTACGGCACCGAACATCTGATGAGCCTGCGGCCAGAAGACCTCCACGAGCGTGCCCTGAAACACATCAGTGCTGATGCAATCCTGGCCATGTACAGCGCTGTTCCGGAGGTGCGGCCCCTTCTTCATTGGCTTTGCTGGGCGTCTGATGGCGCATAACTCTAACTCTGCATAGCAGGTTCAATGGTGCGGGGGGTGTCAAATCTTCAAATGTCAATTATGGAATGCGGTGCCAGGCACAGCAAGGAGGCGCAGCAAGGAGGCGTAAGAGCCGCAGGGTGAGGTACTTACGGTAGGCCGATGACATTCCGATTGCGCGGCGGTGCGCGGCGGTGCCAGGCACAGCGCGGAGGTGTAACGCCTTGCTGCCTAATGACTTGCAGTAGGCCGACGACATTTCGCTGACCGGCGGGCCAAGGGGTTCGTGGTAGGGGCGGCGGTCGCCCGCCGCCCCCCGCACGGATCCGTACTCGAGGGATTGCCTCATACGGCTCTTACCTCGGGTGTGTGGCGCGGAACCGCACGTTGGGATAGGGGTGCAGGATGCGGGGCGTCGGGAGCCACGTCTCGAAGAGACGCCTGGCCCGATCCCACGTCAGGTAGCGACCCTTCTGGCTGCGGCGCCGCAGCGCGTGCAGAGCGCTGGGTGTCAGATCTTTGTTTTTGAATTATTCAGGCACGTGACACCTCTCTTGCTGGACCGCGACTTGGCTGAGCGCGCGAGAGGAATAATTCAAAAATAAGGCTCTCCGGGCTTTCTTGTGGGTGCCCACAAGGGGGGCGCCAAGCCGAGGAACCCTTCTACCTCCCTCAGCATAGGCATGGCAAGGACTTACGCCGAAATACACCTGTGCCGGCGCTGGATCGCCAGCTGCTCGCGCCGACCGACAACCACAACCCCTGGGGGCTACCCACAAAGAACCCCGAAGCGGCAAAAATAAAGATTTGACACCTCCACCGCCCTGCACCTTGAGGAGGACGATGCGTTGAAGAAGATGCTGACCCTGACGGCCCTCCTGTGCCTCTCCGCAGAGGGAGGAATGGTGACGGCGCGGTGGGGGGTGAAGGGGAGCCTTCAACACCCCGGCACGCTGAAATACGAATCGCTTGGCAAGGAGGGCACGCTTCTGACCTTCGACCTCTCGGCCCTGCCCGCGAACACGACCGTCTGCGGCGCAAGGCTGTTGTTCTCGGGGGTGAACTGGAAGGAGAATGGCTTTGACATCGTGCCCGCGACAAGGGCCGATGGCAAGCTCGCGGCCAGCGGCAAGCCGCTCCTGCCCGTCGCGGCCTGGAACCAATGGCTCGATGCCACTGAGGCCATCCGTGCCGCGTCCCGCGTGCCCTCGACTTCGCTCGGGCCAGGGCCGCGTGCCCAAGCCCTCTTGTGGATGCGCAATTCGCGCGCGTTCAGACAAGATGCGACCGTCCTAGAGATCGCCTATGAGGGCGAGCCGCCGGGCCAGTTGCCTGAACAGGTCACGGGCGTGAAAGCCATCTCGCGCAGCGGCCAGGTGTTCATCACCTTCAAGGAGGTCGCCCCGCTCGACGAGGGGAAGGAGGGAGCCAATTGGGGCGAGTTGGTCAGGAAGTTCAAGGGCGACTACTATGGCCCGCTCCCCGGCGGCGAGCCTGACGAGTTGAGCTACAGGGTCTACTCCCACGACAAGGCGATCACGGTAGCGAACGTGGGCCAAGCGCAGCTCCTCGGCGAGGTGCTGCCCGGCTCGGCCTTCAACACGCGCTTCGCGCTCAGGATTGATGAGAAGCGGAAGCGCGAGGACATGGTGGCCATCGAGGCCGGCCGCTCCGGCGAGGCCCTGGCCACCGGCCCATCCGTGCTCGTGTTGCGGGTCGCGGTCGAGCCAGGCATCCCGGTGCCCCTAGGCACAGGCATTTTCATTGACGTTCGGAGTGCGGGCTTTAGCCCGTCCGCCGGCGGACCACGGCCTGAAGGCCGCACTCCGAACGGAGCTTTCTACGCCATCCTCACATCCCTCAATGGGGTAACGAATGCGAAGGACATCTCGGCGGCCAACACCGCTGGCCCAGTGCAGGTGCTGCCCGGCGACCCCGAACCTGTTCTCTACAGGGAAATCATCACGCCAGTCTCGAAGGCCAAGTATGTGACCCAGTGGTATTCGTACTGGACGGCACAGCCTCTCTCCCCCTGGCCGGCGCGCTACGACGTGGTCGTGCAGTTCTGCCCGGACCTGTTGGAGAAGCCGGCGGCCCTGGTGGTGTCCCGGGGCGGCTGGAACAACTGGCCCACCCCGGCTTCGCCGCACGCGACCAATGGGCTCCACATGTCCCACACCGGCGACATGCCTGCGGACTTCCGCACGGGCCTCCACGACTCCATCGGCACCATCAAGGGGTTCGACCAGGGGAAGTGGCAGCCCTTCCACACCCGCCGCCAGGCCGCCCTCCTCAAGTGGATGGCCGCCCGCTGGCCCATAGACCCGAACCGCATCAGCGTGGAGATGGGCGCCTGGGGAATGATGGAGATCAAGGAGGGCAACCTCTACGCCATGATACGCGGCTGGGGCGAGCCCGAGCTCACCAAGGGCTTCCAGTGCTGGGACCGCGCCCGCGGCATCTGGGGCGTGCCCGAACTCTACCGGGGCCGGCCCGGCGACGAGAACCCCTACGTGGCCGCGAACCTAACCGACTGGGTGCTGGCCAATCCCGACAAGGAGCTGCCCTTCTTCTACATCCACGCCGGCGGCGGCGCACACTACACCGAGGAGGGCTGGCCCCCCTTCCCCAGGTTCTGCTGGGCCATGATGAAGGCCAAGCAGCCATTCTTCTTCTGCACTGCACGCGAATCCGCCGTGGCCGAGGCCATCCGCACCGGCAAGCTCGTCATCCGCCGCGACCAGTCGCTGCCCGCCTTCGCCAACTGCTCGCTCGACGACAACCTCGGCGAGGGCGACCTTCACAGCGGCAACGGCTGGAACGAATCGCAGGTCAACGGCTGGCTCCTCTGGGACCCCGCCACCATCGTGGACGAGCCCGCCCGCTGGGAGATCACTCTCTGGATTGGCGAGAAGTGTCCTCTATCCGAGGGCACGGTTGACCTCACGCCCCGCCGCTGCCAGAAGTTCGCCCCCAAGCCGCGCCAAAGGTTCGATTGGGCCAACTCCACAGATGATGGCGCCATTCAGAAAGGCTCCGCTGAAGCCGACGACCGCGGCTTCGTGACCATCGAGAAGCTCAGGATCACCAAGGGCCGCCACCGCATCGCCATTGCCGCGGCCAAGTAGCCCGCCTCTCCGAGGCGGACTCTTCCGCCGCGGAGCGGCGGGCCACTTCAATCCCCCGCCCCGGAGGGGCGGGCTACCCTGGAAGGGCGCTACAGATGAAGAGCCTGCTCGCCACCGCTTCGCTTCTGGCAGGAGCGCTTTGCCACGCGGGCGTCGTCACCGAGCGCTGGGGCGTGGCAGGCCGAGCCCAGCACCAGGGCACCATCGCCTTTGAGCCTCAAGCCGAAGGAGGGAGGCTCCTGCGACTCGACCTGTCGGCCCTGCCCAAGGACACCAAGGTCTACCGCGCGCGCCTCTTCTTCTCGCGGCCGGGGCGCTACGGCACCGGCTTCGACATCGTGGCCGTTCAGCCCCCTCTCCCTCGGGGAGAGGGCCGGGGTGAGGGTGCCCCTCCGCCCCAGGGCAAAGAGAAGCTCAAGCCCTTCGGCCGACCGCTCCAGTTGGCAGCGCCCCACTGGCGATGGTTCGACGCCACCGAAGCCGTGCGTGAGTGGGTCAAGAAGGAGGCGAAGCCTGGGCTTCTCCTGCTCCGCAAGGCGCCGCAGCACGATGAGAAGGCGTCCTATCTCGAGATCGCCTACGAGGGCCAGCCGAGCTCCGCCATGCCGCCGCAGGCCACGGAGGTCAAGGCCTTCTATCGCAGCGGACAGGTCTTCGTCACCTTCAAGGAGGTCGAGGGCTTCGCGGGCGGCAAGGAGGAGATCACCTGGGGCGAGCTGGCCGACCGATTCCGCGGCATTGACTACGAAGGCCCGCTCCCCAACGACCTCAAGAGCGAGATTCGCTACCGCATCTACGCGCACAGCAAGCCCATCACCGCGGAGACCCTCGGCGAGGCGCAACTCGTCGGCGAAGCCGTCCCGGGCTCCATCTACAACACGCGCCTGGTGCCCGACGGCGACTTCATCGCGCAGCGTCCGAAGGCGGTGGCGCTCCGCCTCGCGGTCGAGCCCGCCAAGCCCCTGCCACCGGGCTACGGCCTCTTCGTCCACACCGTCGCGCACCACGGCAACTGGCACTACGCCGTCGTCACCTGCATCAACGGCATCGAGAACACGGTCGAGCTTTCCGAGAAGAACGTGGCCGGCCCAATCGAGCAGCGGCCCGCCCCGCCGGAGCCAGTGCTCCAGCGGGACGTGGTGACGGACCTCCGCGACGGCCGCTCCTATCACGAGCAGTGGTACTCATACTGGGCCGTCCCGCCCCAGGCCCCACGCCCCACCCGCTACGACCTTGCCGTCGGCTTCTGCCCCGACTCGATGACCCGCCCGACGCCGCTTGAGTTCACCCGCGGCCACACCTGGGGCAACAAGCCCGAAATGCCCGGCCCAGAGCCGCGTCGCGGCATCTTCATGAGCATGAGCGACGACCCCGAAAACGGCTTCTGGACCGGCATCAACGACGCCCGCGACACCCTCAAGGGCATCGAAGAGGGCGCCTGGAAGCCCTTCGCCCACAACCGCCAGGAAGCCCTCATCCGCTGGGCACAGAAGAAATGGGAGATTGACCCCCAGCGCATCGTCTCCGGCATCGGCGCCTGGGGAATGTGGGAGCTCAAGCGCGCCGACCTCTACGCCTACATCCACGGCTGGGGCATGCCCGAAATCACCAAAGGCTTCCAGTGCTGGGACTGGGCGCGCGGCGTCTGGGGCCAGCCCGATGCCTACAAAGGCAAGCCCGACGACGAAAACCCCTTCTACCTCCAGGACTACACCCGCTGGGTGCTCGCCAACCCCGACAAGGAGCTCCCCTTCTTCCACATCCACACCGGCTGGGGCATGCACTCCACCGAGATGGGCTGGCCCCCCTTCCCCCGTTTCGTGCGCGCGATGATGGACACCCGCCGCGCCTTCGCCATGCACTCGGCTGCCCTCGGCGAGGCCATGCGCCAGGGCATCATCGAGCTCCGACGCGACCAATCCGTCCCAGCCTTCGCCAACTGCTCGCTCGACGACAACATCGGCGAGGGCGACCTCCTCTCGGGCGAGCCCTTCGGCCAAATCAACGCCTACCTCGTCTGGGAGAGCGCCACCATCGTGGACGAGCCCGGCCTCTACGCCATCACCCTCTGGCTCTGGGGTGGCGACCCTCACGGCCGCGGCGCCGCGCCCCTCGACTCCTGCACCGTGGACCTCACCCCCCGAAGGTGCCGGCGCTTCAAGCCCAAGCCCGGCGACGCCTTCGCCTGGGCGAACATCGCCCTCAGCGATGGCAAGGAGGTCCAGTCGGGCCGCCTCGTCGCCGCCGACCACGGCCTCGTGACCCTCGAACGCCTAGCTGTCACCAAAGCCAGGCATCGCATCACCATCCGCCGAGCCGAATGAGGGCGGCCCCACCCTCCCATGCCCCCTACGGGTTGGGTGCCCGGAAGGGCCGCCCACAAGACTTGCCATGTGCCCCATGCTCCCCATGCTCCCCGGCTCCGGGGGGTGGGGGGCGCTCCCTGGTCCCGACGGGGGACCGTCGGGGCGAGGGCTGTGTCCCCCTCTCCCAGAGGGAGAGTACGTGTTTGGCGAGAGGGAGCTTCCCTCCCTCCCCCCTGGGGGGAGGGCAGGGGTGAGGGTGCTTTCCGCGGCGCGCGGGGGGAGCGAAGCACCCTCACCCCACCCCTCTCCCCGGGGGAGAGGGCAGGGTGAGGGCCGCCGGAACCGGCCCCGCGCCCGCCCCGCGCCCCTGTCTGGTGGCTCAGTCCCCAGAGGGGAGTCGGCACTCGTAGGCCCCGCTGAATTGGCGCCGGACGACTCGGACGGCCAGGATTCGCTTGGCTCTGTCCAGGACGTTGCGCCCGAAGCCTTCCTCCCTCGCCGCCCTCTCCAGCTCAGCGGCCGCGACCGGGCCATCCTTGAGCACCTGGCGCAGCCAGCTCGCGCACTCCTGGTCGAGCAACCGCGGAACCGGGCTCGCCGTGCTCATGGAGAGCAGGGCCATCGGGATCGGCTCGGGCTCCCAGACCAGGACCGGCTGCTTGGGGTTGAGCGGACTCGGCACGATGCGGTAGGCGTGGGCGTGCAACGCAGCCGACAGGTTGCACTTGAGCGGAATGAAGAGCGTCCGCTCCGGCTCATCGAGGTCCGGCCACAGGGTCCAAACGGCTCGGCTGGCCGCGACGAGGGCCAGGCTCCCCATCGCCCGGTAGAGCACGTTCGCTCCGCTCGCCTTCGTCAGGTGCGTGATCGCGAGCACCGCAAAGCCCAGCCTCTCCGCCATCTCCTGGAGCGTCGCCAGCAGCGTCCGCAGCGCCGGGTTGTTGTTCGCGGTGCCGGACGAGAGGAAGGCCAGGAGCGGGTCAATCACCACCAGCCGCACGTCGGGCGTCTGCGCCACCGCCTCCTGGAGGGTCGGCAGGTCGCCGGGCAGTTGGAACCCCTTGCGGAAGCCGCCCTCGAAGAGCCCACGCATCGAGCGGACGTAGCGGACGTCGGCCCCCATCGCCTCGAGGCGGGGGCGAATCGTGTCGCCCACATCGTCCTCGGCGCTCAGCAGGAGTGTGCACGAAGGCGGAAGGGCGTTCGCCTGCCCGTCGGGCCAGGCGCGGCCGAGCGACAGGCGCGCCGCCAGGTCCAGGGCCAGCAGGCTCTTCCCGCGCCCTGGATCGCCCGCGACGAGCGAAATCTTGCCGATGGGGAACTTGCCGGGCCACAGCCAGCGCACGTCCCCCGCGGGCACGTCGCTCACCTCCACCACCGTTGGCCGGCCGTCCTCCCCGCCCATGTTGATGGTGAACCGCATGACCTCCGGCTCGACCGGCCT
>VGYV01000273.1 GCA_016872855.1 Planctomycetota bacterium | reverse complement strand
TTGCAGAAGTCAATAAGCTCGAGTTCGTCAGCGTGCGGACCGCACGCAGCGGAAGCCGAGTCAGCCGGCGGACAGCAGCGGCGTGCGCGCGTGGCGCGTGAAGACAGTCATCTTCATCCCCGTGCAGCCGCCCCGCGTCATCCGATTGTAGCCCCTCTCGGGGCCTTGTGGGTCAGCCATCAGCCCACCAGGCGGAGCCTTGCGGTAGTAGTCCTCCGAGTAGTAGTCGGCGCACCATTCGGTGACGTTGCCGAGGAGGTCAGATACGCCCTGCGGGGTGGCCCCCTTCGGGAGGCTGCCCACGGGCGCGATGGACCCGCCGTAGTTGGTCCTCGACTTGTCCGGCTCTTCATTGCCCCAGGGGTAGGTGCGGCCGTCCTTGCGGCCGGCGGCGTACTCCCACTCGGCTTCGGTGGGGAGCCGCTTCCCCGCCCATTCTGCGTAGCCCCTGGCCTGGAAGTAAGTGGCCCCCGCCGCCGGATACTTCGCGTCGTCGGCGCTCGCCGGCGCGAATCGCCCATCGTCGCCCCGCTTGATCTTCGGATACCACGGCGTCCAGTAGTCCTCGTTTCCGTCGTTGAGGAACCGACAGTAGTCCTCGACGGTAACCTCGTGCTTGTCCATGTAGAATGGCTTCAGCCTCACCGCGTACCTCTCGCCCCGCACGGGCTTCTCTTCCTGATAGAGGTGGTAGGTGCCGGTTCTCACATACTCGCCTCCCTCGATGAGGGCCATGCCCTTGAGCATCTCTGCTTCGCTCCACTCGCGCGAGCGCTTCACCGGAAGCTGCTCCGGCTCGTACTGCTTCCTGACCAGGTCGCCCCTGACGAACTCCATCAGGACCTCGGGGTCTTTCGCCTTGTCCTTCAGCCGGGTCAGGCATTCGCCGGAGCAGGCGTAGAGCCTCATGCCCACGGCGTCCAGGTGCAGCTCCCTCTTGGCCTCCCTGCCATCAAGGGGGCAGACGGAGCCTTGCCGAATTCCCTCCGCATGGAGCAGCGACGCAAGAAGCACTAGCCACATCGCCCAGTTCATCGCGTTTCCTCCTTCCGGGCCTCACCCACACAATAGAGGGTCCTGCTTACGGGCGTGTTGCCCAAAGGGTCAACTTGTAGGGACCCACCGCTTCGGCCTGGCTCATGCGCGCTCCTACCGAAGATTGTTGAGGAGCAGGGTGCGGGCCTCGAACGGCTCGAGGGCCAGGGTGTGGCCATGGCTCGCCTCCCCCGTCACGGCGTCAACGGCGTTCCCCGAAGGCAGGTTTGCCACGCGCCTGGCGGGGTCCAGGTTGAGGAGGAGGAGCCTGCCGCCGCAACGGAGCGCCGCCATCTTGGAGCCTTGTGGGGCGACGGCGGCCGAGGCGTCCTCGACCTTGCCCCAGGGGAAGGCGCGCCAGGCGCCCGCCAGGCTTCTGAGATTCGTCTCCGCCCAGGCAGTGCCCTCGTGCCCGTTGTTGAGTATGACGAAGCGGGGATTCGCGGCCATGAGCTTCACGATGTTCGCCCGGTAGCTTGCGCCCGCCCAGGCGTAGTAGTCGTTGATCCAGCCGATGCCTTTGGGGCTCTCGCTCTCGTTCTGCTCGAAGACGCGGAACTCAGCGAACCAGCCGCCGTCGAACCGCCGCACGGCGGCCAGCGCCTCGGACGAATCGAGGATGGCCAGGCCGGGCGGCGGGACGTGGAAGCCGCGCCAGAGGCTCCCCGCGATGCCGCCGAGGACGCCCTTCATGCTCTCGGGCCAGCCATCGTAGAGGCCGACGCGGTCGTGGGCCTCGGCCTTGCCCTTGCTGTCCGTCGTCGTGTAGCCCTTCTTGTGATCGAATGTGTAGGGCACGGGCAGGTTGGCCCGCTCGCGGGCGCGAAGGTTCATGTACATCGAGGGCACTTCGACCGCGAGGTCCTCGCGCAGCGCGCGGACCGCCTTGGCGAAGCGCTCAACCGCTTTCGCCAGAGGCTCGCCCGTGCCGAAGAACTGCACCGAGGCGACACACCTGCGCTTCGCCGCGGGGCCGACGTAGTGCTGGACGAGCTTCTCCAGCCACGGCCCCATCGTGGGGTCGAGCCAGTTCAGCGGCATCACCATCAGGCGGGCCTCGTATGAGCCGCCCTCGTAGAGCGCGTCGGGCTTCCGCCAGCCGTCCAAGGCGTCAATGGCCTCCTTGATCGGCTTGGGCATCGTGTCAATCAGCTCCTGCGGGAGCGTCTTGGTCTTGATGCGGTCCATCAGGAAGGCGTTGAAGTACTTGAACATTGCGAAGCTCGTCCGCAGCCCCAGGTCATCGAGCAGCGCGAGGTGATTCTCCAGTTCTGGCCGGCCGAACGGCGGCCCGCCCTGGCCGCCCGCCACGCGGAGGAAGTTGAGGCCGATGTAGCGCAGGTAGAGCTTCATGTAGTCCTTGTTCGCCGCGTCCCGGAGGTAGCCTTCGGCGTAGCCGAGGCCGGTGAAGCCTAGGTAGCGTTCCTCTTCGGGCTTCACGGGATGAGCGATGGCGAGCGGGGGGAGGAGCTTCGGCGGGTCGGTCACCTCATAGAGGATGATCTCCCCGACGGCCCAGGGTTCCAGCTCCTTCGGGCCCTGGTGATTCGGGGCGAGGCCACGGGAGTTGCGGCTGTCGGCGAACAGGATGCGGGCCTCGTTGCCCTTTCCGCCGGGGATGAAGAGCGGCGTCCAGGTCTTCGCCCAGCCATTCGTGTTGATCTTCCACGCGGCGCTCTGAACGGTGCTGAGGCCGGCACGCACGGCGGAGTATCCCCCCTGCGGGCCCCAGACGCGGAAGTGCACGCGGCGCCACATGTCGTCGGGATAGGTGACAACGATGGCGTGCGGCTTGCTGGGCTCCCGGAGCTTCAGGGTGTAGCCGAACACCTCCCATGCCCCCGCGGCGAGGCGCGCCGGCCTTCCCAGCACGGTCTCGATGCGGCTCGGCTTGCCGAAGTCGGCCACGGGGTGCGGATCATTCGGGTCGCCGCAGCGCACCCCGTCCACGAACCTGACGGCCTCCCTTGGAATCGGCAGCCCTTCCAGGCCGGAAGCCCCCATGTCCTCTCCGGCGCCCGAGACGAGACCTACGCCGAAGAGCGCAGCCCACGCCGCCGCCCACAGGCATGCCGATGCCAGGCGCATCTTCACTGCCTCCTTATGCTCAGGTTCAAAGGCCCGGTTCACCGACGCACAAGAGGCTCCTGTCGGTGCGGAAGTAGAGCCGGCTACCGACGATGGCGGGGGTGGCAAGGCAGCGCTCGCCCAGCGCGTTGCGGCCGACGGCCTTCGGCTCGGCTCCCGCCGCCAACACTGTCACTTCGCCCGCCTCGCTGACGACGTAGACCCTGCCGTCCCCGGCCACCGGCGATGCGTAGCAGCTCCCGCGGCCGGCAAGCCGTTCGCACCAAAGCTGCTTGCCAGTGGCCGCGTCGAAGCACGATACGATGCCGCCCCCTTTGGCCACATACACGTGGCCGCCGTAGCACAGGGGCGATGGCACGTATGGCGCCACCCCTGGGACACGCCAGGCGACGTGGGTGTCGGCCACGTCGCCCCTGCCGCCCGGCCGGATTGCGAGGAGGACGTTGCCCGTTCCCTTGCGCGGCGCGCCCAGCGGGGGCTCGCCCTGCTGCTGGCGGCGGTACTCCTCCTCGATCTCCTTGCGCGTCAGGAAGCCGTCCTTGTCGGCGTCCGTGCGGTCGAACATCTCCTTGCTCATCTGCGGTATTTCCTCGCGGCTCAGCTTGCCGTCGCGGTTGCCGTCGTGGTTGGCGAACAGGGCATCGTAATCCAGCGTCCGCCCCGCGGCCACCGCCTCGCGGAAGTCGCCGGTCACAGTCCTGCGGTCCACCGCCGCCACGATGAGGAGAGGATACGGGCTAAAGCCCGCACTACAAACGGGGGTCGTCGCCACGAATGCCTCGGGCAGCCCGACGTGCCAGACCTCTTTGCCGGTGTCAGGCTCGTAGGCAGTGACCCGGCCGCTGCCAGCGACGACGAGTTCGGTCCGCCCTGCGGCTTCCCACAGGATCGGAGTTGAATAGCTGGGAGGCGCGTCCGGGCGCGGCGTCCGCCACTTCACCTGGCCGGTCTTCCCATCGAGAGCCAGGAGGAAGCTCTGGCCATCGTGGTCGCAGTTGAGGATGACCGAGTCGGCGTAGAGAATTGGCGAGCTTGCGGCGCCCCAGCCCAGGTGGTAGGTGAACGGGCCGAGGGGATGACTCCAGACCAGCCGCCCCTCAAGGTCGAAGGAGACCAGTCCGACCGAGCCGAAGAAGACATAAACCCGTTGGCCGTCGGTGGCGGGGGTTGGCGAGGCGCGGCTGCCCGCTCGCGGGTGAACCTCTTCGAGCCGCTTGGCCGGCACCACCTTCTTCCAGCGGACGCGCCCATCGTCGCGCGCCACGCAGAGGACCACCAGCCGCCTGGAATCCTCGACCCCCGTGAGAAAGACCCGCTCGCCCCACACACACGGGGAGGAATTGCCCGGCGGGATGGGCGTTTGCCAGACGATGTTCTTCCCTGCCCCGAACTCGACAGGCAGGCCGCGCCCTGGCGAGACGCCTGAGGCGTTGGGTCCCCGAAACTGAGGCCAGTTGGGGGCCTCCTCCGCGCCCAACGCAAGGTGCACGGCCATGACCGCGCACCCAATCGTGATGGCCAGCACGCCCCGCCTGCCCATTCTCTCCGCCTCCTACTTGAGGCGTTGGGGGGTGGAGCTGATGATGCCCTTCACCCCGTCGGCAGTGTCGTGCACCTCCACGAAGTAGGCCTGGGAGTCGCTGGGTATGGTGCCCCGATAGGCACCCTTGTCGCCGCGCTCCATCGGGTGCGACTTCCAGCGCGTCCAGTCCGTGTCGCCCGCGTCGGTGGCCCACGCGAGGACCTTTCCGACGGTGGGCTTCCCGCTGACCACTGCCTCCACGGCCACTCCGCCATTCTCCGAGCGATGCCGCAGGCTGTCAATGCCCGAGACTGGCCGGCCCAGGAAGCAGTGGGCCAGCCACATCAGCCAGCAGGTCGAGTGGCGCTCGCTGTCCATCGAGTGGCCCAGGTTTGGCACGTAGCAGACCCTGTGAGGCACTTTGAGGTTCTTCTCGAACTCGGTGATTGCGAACTTCGGGTGAACGGCCCTGTCGGCCGTGCCGCCGGTGAGGAGCGCGCGGCAGTTGGACAGTTGGGCCTGGATTGTGACCGGCTCGAGGAAGGCCCGCGACATGATGCCGGCGTAGTCGCCCGCGCCCTCGCTGGCCGGGCAGCGCCAGGGGAGCGCGCGGCCCTCCTCGCGCTGGAGGAGGCGATAGGCGTCGTGGTCGCCGTTCTCGAAGGCCCCCGGCATGATCCCCACCGTGCGCCGGTCGCCCGCGGCCGCCACCCAGGAGGTGTAGCCGAACTTCGAGCCGCCAGTGTAGACCACCTTGAAATCCTGGTACGAGGCGGGCCACTGGGTGAGCTTCTTCATCAAGGTGATCAGGGCATCGGTGCCGCGCGCGAACATCGCCGCGCTCTGGACGAAGATCATGTGCCTCGGGTTTCGGGTCTCGGCGGCCCTCCTGACGTACTTCTCGAACTTGGTCTGCGTGTTCTCCCCGTCGGCGAAGGGGCCGAAGAGGAGGACGGGCAGGCCGAGCTCGGCGCAGGCGCGCTCCCCGAACTCCTGCCTGCTGCCCGTGCCCACTGCGCCGGCATTGGGGGCCGCGGGCTTCTCCACCGGCAGATAGGCCACCACATCCTTATGCTCCCAGTCGTCTTCGTAGCCGGGGATGCTGACCACCTGGCTCGTGAAGTCGAATGTTACCTTTCGGACCTCCTTGCCGCCGCCGAACTTGGACTTGATGGTTTCCTCGCGGATGTTGCGGAGCTCGACGGGGGTTCCGATTTTCTTGTCCGACACGAGCTCTGCGACGGTCTGGGCCTTCCAGCCGGCGTCGAGGACGCTGATCGTCACCAGGGTCTGACTCCCATCGCTAGCCTTGAAGCAGACGTCGAAGGTGCCCTGTTGCGCCTTGCGGACCTCGGGGTTCTTGTCCCAGCGTGGGGCGGTGCCCCAGAAGATTCTGGCCGCGGCATTGAACTTCGCCCAGGTGGGCACCCCGTCGGCGGTGTAGCTGAGGGGCTTTCCCGCGGCGTTCTTCGCCACCAGGCTGAACTCCACCGTGGTCCCCTCCACGGCGCTCGTCTCGCGCAGCTTGTAGTCGGCGAGGCGGAAGGCGGCGGGGGGCTGGAAGCCCTCCGGCGCCTTGAACGCCGTGATCAGATAGGCCCCCTTCTCCTCCCTGAAGCTCACCTGGAGTTGGTCTCCTACGTGGCAGCGAGCGAGCGCGCTGCCAATCTTCGGGTCGGGCAGGAAATGCCCTGGGATCGGGCAGCCGATCACCTCGCAGCCGACCGTTGGCGGCTTCAGCTCGACCTCCTTTCCCACGAGGCCCTCATAGCCCTGGCTTCCCTCGCTCACCTTCAATGTGAGCGACTTGACAATGCCCGCGAGCCGGCCCCCCGCGTCCACGAGCTTCACGATGGTTCCCGACAGCGTGCCGGTAGGCGCGGGCTGCTGGTCCTCTCCGCCAATCGCCAGGCTGGGCGGCCACAGCCACGCTGAGGACACCGCGACGGCGGCGACTCCGACCGCGCGGAGAAATCGGTTGATTCCTCTCTTCATGGCGCCTTCCCCTGTTCCGGCCCAGGTCTGAAGTCAGCGTGCGGACCGCACGCAGCGAAAGCCGAGTCAGCCAGCGGACAGAAGCGGCGCACGCTGATGGCGTGTGAAGACGGTCATCTTCATCCCCGTGCAGCCGCCGCGCGTCATGCGATAAGGGCCTGTCTCGGGGCCTTGAGGGTCAACCGCGAGATTCCCCGCCGGCGCTTTTCGGTAGTAGTCCTTAGAGTAGTAGTCGGCGCACCACTCAGTGACATTGCCCAGGAGATCAAACACTCCTTCGGGCGTCGCCCCTTTGGGGGAAGCTCCCTACCGCCAAGATAGGCCCCCCATAGTTCGTTGTTGTCTTGTCCGGCTCTTCGTTGCCAGGCAAACCAGCCAGGCGAGGCATTGAGCAGGGTTCGGGCACCTCATGGTTCAGTTCCTCATGGGCTTCGCGGGCCACTGCGCCGCGGGAGGCTGCCGCGCCGCGCGGGGCTCGGCGGCGCGGCAGGTCCCGGGCCTCGACCGCTGGATCACTTGGGACAACATTCGCCGACGGCGATGTTGACCGCGACAAGGTCCCCGCTGTCGGTCTTGACGTGGGTGACCTTGGCCTTCGCCCCCGCCTTGACGTCGGCAAGGGTTGCATCTTTGCCGTCAATGACGATCTTGGCCTTGGGGCAGACCTTCATCGTCACGTCCTTCGCCTCGTCGCCGCTCCCCACGGTGAGGACGAGTGTCCTGGCCTCGGCGTTCACCCCCTTCACCGTGCCGTCCACGGTCGGCGGCTTCGGCTTGTCGCCGGGGCAGTTGCCGCAGTTGGCCATGCCCGCGGGTGCCAGAAGCCAGAGCATCGCTACCACGGCCACAACGATCAGCACAGCTTTGCGGTAAGCCATTCTTCAAGTCCTCCTGTCCTGTCCGGCCCTGTTCCCTGTCGTTCGAACCAACGCAAACCCCGCCCCTGGCCTGCGCTCGGTAGCATCACCTCCTTTCACTCAAGAGCGCATCCCTTTTTCTGATTCCGCCAGATCAGCGCTAGCTCGCCTTCTCCGCCTTGATCACCGTGTCCTTCCCCGCCTTCGGGCAGCAGCGGATGTAGGTGAGGGTGACTTTGTCGCCCTTCTTCAACTGCTTGACGGCCTCCTGGGCGCTGGCCGCCACAGGGTAGAGCGTCTCGCTGCCATCGCCGGCGTGAATCTTGATGAGCTTGCCCTGTGGGCAGGCCATGACCACGGTGCCGGCCACCTGGTGCTCCTCAGGCTTCGGGCCTTCCGCTCTCTCCACTTTGGTCACTGTGTCCTTCCCCGTCTTGGGGCATTGGATGTAGGTCGCGGTGACTTTGCCGCCCGACTTGAGTTGTCTGACCGCCTCTTGCGCGGCCTCGGCGACTGGGAAGAGCTTCTCGGCGCCGTCCTCGGTGCGAATCTTGATGAACTTCCCCTGCGGGCAGGCCATGGCCACGGTGCCGGAGAGCTGGTGTTGCTGCGGCTGCTCGGCCTCGAACATCCTCTCCTGGCCCGCCGCGAGCGCCCGCTCGCCCCAGGCCCCACTGACCAGGACAAGCCCGGCCGCCACCTTCACAAACAGCTTCTTCGCAACCATCTCCTCGCCTCCTTTCACCTCCACGATTCGGACGACGAACCTCGTCCCACGCACCGAAACGGTCCCAAGGTCGGCCCGGACGACGAACGTGCCAACCTTGCTGTCCACGTCGCACGCCACGCCACCACGTTCCAGGCAGACCTGTTCGGCCCGCTTGGCCCCCTCGATACGCAGCGCGCTCTGCGGCTCGAGCTCAAGGCGGCAGTAGCCGCCCAGGGCGAGCGCGGCGCCGCCCCCTTCTGTGAGAATGACGGAGCCGCGCTGGACCTCCCCCCCGCCGGACACGACGAATCGGCCCGACGCGCGTGGCTCGGGATAGGCGTGGCCCAGCAGCGCCCAGGCCAGGACGGCGAACAGGGCGGAAGCCGCGGCCGCCGCCAGCCAGGGCACCAGGCGGCGCCGCCGCCCGAATGCCCTGGCCAGCACCTTCTCCGCCAGGTCGGGCGGCCCCTCGCCCCCAAGCTCCTCCCGCAAGAGGAGGTCAATCAGCCGGTCACGCTCTTCTTCCCCAGGCATCAGAGCTTCTCCAGCTCCAGGCGCCGCCTGATGCATTCGGCCAAGGCGGCCCGAATGCGACGCAGCAGCGACTTCACGCCATCCTCCGTCATCTGGAGCAGGCCCGCCATGTCGGAGCGCGGCTTCCGCTCCGCGTAGCGGAGGTCAAGGGCGTAGCGCTCGCGCTCCGAGAGGGCCTCCAGGCACTTGTGCAATGCCTCGACATAGTCGAAGCCGTCGCCGCCGCGGAGAAACTCGTCCGCCCAGACGCCCTCGGCGCGCTCCAGCAGCTCGCTGTCGGCGCGAACGGGGTCCGTCCTGCTTCGCCGGCAGTGGCGCAGCCAGAAATTCCGCGCGATGCCTCGCAGCCAAGCGGCCATGCCACGACCCCCCGTGTCACAGGGAGCGTTGGCGCTTCGGAAGGCGGCGAGAAACGTCTCCTGCACCAAGTCCTCGGCGGCGGAGGCATCTGCGCCCAAGTATCTCAAGTACCGATACACCTCGGCCTGGTGGCTTCTTACCATGGCCGCGAGTGCTTCTTTGTCCATGGCTTCCGCGCCTGACTCCCCCATTTCTAGATCGCACAAGATACCAAAAAGGGTGCAACATCCGCACGCAGCCCTTGCGACGAGAGT
Source organism: Planctomycetota bacterium (assembly GCA_016872855.1). Classification (GTDB taxonomy): domain Bacteria; phylum Planctomycetota; class PUPC01; order DSUN01; family DSUN01; genus DSUN01. The sequence goes on along the minus strand of VGYV01000273.1, from coordinate 1,555 downwards.
GTGGCCCCTGATTCTGGCAAGGCTTCCCAGGCTTCCCGGCTTTCACCCTCACCCGCCCTCTCCCTTCAAGGGAGAGGGGTCCGGACCCCCCTCCCTCTCAGGGAGGGGGTAGGGGGAGGGTAGGAGCCCGGAGCGATCCCGAGGCGCCAGGAGTGAGGCAGAAAAGGGGACATTCTCCTCTTCTGCCCGAGGTTGCGGCCCCCCGCCGAGCCGGATACAATCTCATCCCTCGTCATTCGGCCCCCCCTGGCCCCTGTGGTGCGCGCATGGTCGTCTTTCTTCTTGCCACCGTCGCCGGCTTTGCGGCCTCACAAGTCTACATCTACTGGAAGCTGCGGCGGGCGGTGCCGGCGCGCGGACCGTGGCGGGCGCTGGCCATCTGCTGGCTCCTGGCTATGGCGGCGGCGTTCTTCTGCTCCCGCACGTTTGAGAGCGCGGGCTGGCGGCGGGCGGCCACCGTGGCCGGCCTGGTGAGCCATTGGTGGGTCGCGGCCACGATGTGGTTCGTGGCAATGTGTCTCGCCGCCGACGCCTGGAACCTGGCGATGCGGCTCCTCGCCCGACCGTGGCGTGGCGCCGCCGGACTGCGCATCCCGCCGCGGGCATTGGCCGCAGCCGTCGGCGCCATCGTTGTCTCCCTGTCGGTCTGGGGATTCATCGAGCCGTGGGCCGTCCAGCTCGAGACGCTCACGGTTCACGCCCCGCAGCTTCCCCCAGGGTCGGCCCCCATCCGCGTCGTGCAGGTGAGCGACCTGCACCTCAACGCCCTGATGGGCCGCGGGCGGCTGACCAGGATCATCGCGCGCATCCGAGAGGCACGGCCCGACCTGCTCGTGTTCACGGGCGACTTCGCCGACCAGTCGAGCGAGCACGTGGACGCCCTGGCGGCCATGCTGGCCGACGTCCACGCCCCGCTGGGCAAGCTCGCGGTCACGGGCAACCACGAGTTCTACCGCGGCCTCGGCCGCTCCCTGCCCACGCTCCAGGCCGCCGGATTCCGCGTGCTGCGCAACCAGTGCATCCGCGTCGCCCGCGGCCTCCTGGTCGCGGGGGTGGACGACTATGCGGCGGCACGAGTCGGCCTCATCGAGGCGGATGAGGAGGACCGTGTGCTCCCCGCGCGGCGGGGCGCCGACTTCGTCCTCCTGCTCAAGCATCGCCCCTACATCGAGGAGCGCTCGATCAGGCGGTTCGACCTCCAGCTCTCCGGGCACATCCACGGCGGCCAGGTGTTCCCCGCACGCTGGCCCCTGATGCTCTTCTCGAAGTACACTGTCGGGCGCCACGACCTCGGCCACGGCTCCACCCTCTACGTCAGCCGCGGCGCCGGCACCTTCGGCGTGCCCATGCGCGTCCTCAGCCCGCCCGAGGTCACCCTCATCCTCCTCCAGCCGTAGTGCCGGGGTGCAGTAACGGATTTGCACGCCGAAGCGGGCGTTCCTGTTTGTAGTTCGGCCTTCAGGCGGTCTTCAGGGCTGCCAGGGCCGACAGAGGAACCGCGTAAACGCCGAACTACGAACGAGGGCGGGCGGCGCACAAATCCGTTACTGCACCC
>VGYV01000272.1 GCA_016872855.1 Planctomycetota bacterium | reverse complement strand
ACATTCTACCCCCCCCCCCAACGAAAAGTCAAGCGCACTTTTTTCCGTCGAAAAATGCCCTTGACGGATGGCGAACACTATGCCCATATAGTCAGTGCAAGTTGTTGTCAGCAAAGGAGTTAGAGATGATCGCCCCGTGCCCGAAGTGCGGCGGCAAGCGGATCGAGATGTGGCTGTGCGACCGCGACGTGGGATGCACGGCGCAGCCCAAGTGCGAGAGCGCCGAGTTGCGGCAGCCGCCCCTCCCGTTCGACGCCGACTACCACGCCCACCGCCGCTGCCTCGACTGCGGCGCGGAGTGGGCATCCCGAGACGTCGGACTCGACCCTTGAGGAGCAGACGATGGACATGCGCGATCTGAGATTCGGAGTCGAGGTGGAGACGGTGGGGAAGACGCGCCAGACCGTGGCCGAGGCCATCCGCACGGTCGTCGGGGGCGCCGTCCGGCACGTCGGCCAGGGGCCAGGCTCGCGACGCCTTGTCACTTGACGGGCTGCGGGGCGGTGTGGTAAAGTGACGGACCGTGGCGTTTGGGCCTGCTTCAGCATGTGTCGCCCCGGCGCGCCGGGATCGGCCCATTCTGAATCAGGCGGTACGCTCCGTTGGCAGTAAGGGAATGTCGCGCATGGAGCAAGACCGCATTGCGGCCTGTCAGGAGGCGATTGGCGTTTCGTTCAACAACCCTGCGTGGCTGGACAAGGCGCTCACCCACTCGTCGAACCGCTCGGACCTGGGGCTGAGCAACGAGCGGATGGAGTTCCTGGGCGACGCGATCCTGGGCATGGTCGTCTCCGAACACCTGTTCAACACCTATCAGGGCCACACGGAGGGGGAGCTGACGGCGGTGAAGAGCATCGTCGTGAGCCAGCGCATCCTGGCACGGCAGAGCCGGGCGCTCGGGCTCGACAGGTTCCTCTCGGTCGGGCGGGGGATGAGCCGGGGGCGGCGGCTGCCGAACTCGGTCGTGGCCAATGTTCTCGAGGCGCTTATCGCGGCGCTCTACCTCGACCAGGGGCTGGAGGCCGCGAGGGACTTCATCCTACGGCACCTCGGCCCGGAGATCGGCGACGCCGAGCGCACCAAGCAACACAAGAACTTCAAGTCCGTGCTCCAGCAACTTGTCCAGAGCAAGCTCGGCTGCACGCCCGGCTACCGCGTCATCGAGGAGTCGGGGCCTGACCACGCCAAGTCGTTCCGCGTCGTCACGATGATTGGCGGGGTGGAGCACGGGACGGGGTGGGGACGTAACAAGAAGGAGGCCGAGCAGCACTCGGCGCGTGAGACCCTGGCGATGGTGAAGGCCCAGTGGGCTGCGGCCGCGGACGCGCCACGCGAGGCGCCGCAGGCGCCGCCTGACGCGCCGGCCCCGCCGCCGGCCCAGGAGGGATAGACTCTTGGTGGCGCGTCGTGCGCAGATTGGCGAGGAAGCGTGGATGAATGGATGGGTGGATGGGTGTCGGGCAATCATCCATTCATCCACCCATCCACTCATCCCCTTTAGTTGCGGCCGCTGGCCGCCTCGAGTAGAAGCATGCAACAGGACCTGAATGCCAAGGTGGAGGATTGCCGGCGTCGGATCAAGGCGCAGGGCGAGGTGACGCGGCGGCTCGAGGACCTGGTGCGGGGCCTCGAGGGGGGGCCGGCCGCGGAGGGGGGCGAGCAGACCGAGGCATCGCTGCGCCGCGCTCGCGCTGACTTCGAGCGGAGCGAGAGCGCCCTGAAGGCGCTCAAGCGCGACTACGCCTGCTTCCGCCTCCGCGAGGCCCTGGGGCCGGACCCCGGGCACGTGGAGGACGCGCTCTTCGACGATGCCATCCACACCGTGACAAGCAGCCGGCTCACCCGCCACGAGGCCCGCAGGCCGAGCGACGGCCCGATCGGCTTCGACGCCTTCCGCGCGCTCCTCCTGGCCGACCTGCCGCTGGGACAGCTCGTCGAGAACGAGGCCGCCGACCGCAAGAGCAGCGTCGCCTTCGACCCGCTCCAGGAGCAGACGAGCACGAAGAACACCCTGCGCCGCTGGGCCACGCGGATCGCCGCCGACCCCTACGTGGCCAACATCCTGCGCTGCGCCGCCGAAGCCGCGGCGCGGTTCCACGAGTGCCTCGAACAGTTCACGCGAACCCTCGAGAGCCTGCGGATCAACTACGAGCTGAAGCAGAAGAAGGTGGACACCCTGGCGTTCGCGATCGTGGGCGCCCAACCCGTCCTCCAGGCCGTCAACACCTGGGACAATATGGAACGCGCCTGCCCCGCGGAGGCGGAGCGGCTCCTGGGGGAGTTCTACGGCCTGGACACGTCGCGCGAGGAACTGAAGCGGCTGCGCGAGGAACTGAACGGCGAGCTGCGCGCCTTCCTGCGCTGCTTTTTTCCCCGCTACCTCACCTACGCGATGCAGCAGAGCAAGGCCCGCCAGGAGGGCCTGGGCCTTCGGCGCTTCCACGCGCGGCGCCTGTGCCGCTACGTGGTGGAGCAGGTGGACCGGACGGATTTCCTCCTCCCGCGGGGCAGCGAGCTGGAGATCGAGGTGCCGTGCATCCCCCCCGAGCTTGCGGCGTTCCGCAAGGTGAAGTCCTATGTGCGCTACGTGCGGCAACGCGAGCGCGCCGACCTGGCGGATGCCCCCACGGTTGAGGACGCCGCAGTGTGAGTGCCCCCGCCACGCCACGCGACAGTGCGGCTCCGTCGGCCATTCTTCGGCACGCCCTCCCATGCCTCCTCCTGGCCGCCCTGACCTTCGCCGTCTTCTCGAACGCCCTGAGGTGCCAGTTCGTGAGCTTCGACGACTGGTTCCTCATCGAGGAGAACACGCGGATTCAATCCCTTGCGCCCCTCAACATCGGGCGAATGTTCACGGTGAACGTGAGCGCCGTGCTGCTCGGCGACAGGGGCTGGACGGACTCCAACACCCACGCGTGGCTGCCGCTGCGGGAGCTGAGCTACGCGCTGGACTACCGGTTCTGGGGCCTCCTGCCCGTCGGCTACCACCTGACGAACGTGCTGCTGCACGCGGCCAACGCGCTGCTCGCCTACGCGGTGCTGCTGTGGCTGGTGAAGCGGCGCGCGCTGGCCTGGCTGGGGGCGGCAGTGTTCGCCGTCCATCCCGTCCAGGTCGAGTCAGTCACCTGGGCGTCGGGTCGCCGCGACGTGCTCTACGCCTTCTTCTACCTGCTGGCGTTCCTGGCCTTCGTGGCCCACGAGCGGCGGAGCGGGTGGCGGCGATGGGTGCTCTACGGGCTGTCGCTCGCGTGCCTGGCGGCGTCGCTGCTCTCGAAGGCATCGGCGATGACGCTGCCCGCGGTCCTGGGGCTGGCCATCCTGGCCTTCGGGGAGTCGGACGGGACATTCTGGCGGCGGATGTCGTGGACCGTGCCGCACTGGGTGGTGGCGGTCGTGCTCACGCTGCTCCACTGGCTGGTGGCGAGGCAGGCCGAGGTCGTGAAGGGGCCGGCGTTGGGCTCGAGCCTGGCCAATGCGCCGCTGATCTTCGCCGAGTACGCACGGCTCCTGTTCTTCCCCGTCCACCTGGTCGCCCCGCACGGCACGGGGTCGCTACGCTGGGGGTCGGACGGGGCGCAGATTCTCCTCCTGGCGGGCATGGTGGCCGGGCTGGTGGTAGTGGCATTCTGGGCGGCGCCGCGGCGGAGCCTGGCCCTCTTCTGCATTGGGTGGTGGTTCCTGCTTCTGCTGCCCGTGGCGAACTTCATCCCCATCAGCGTGCTCGTGGCTGAGCGATACCTGTACCTGCCGCAGCTCGGGGCGTGCGGGCTGGGCGTGGCCGTGCTGGGCGGCCTGATGACTACCCGCTGGCGCCGAGGCATTGGTGTGACATGTGCGGCGGCGGCGGTAGCCCTGCTGAGCCTGGGGACGCACGGCCGGAACCGCGTGTGGGCCAACAGCCGCACGTTCTGGCAGGATGGGGCGTCGAAGTGGCCGTCCATCCCCGTCATGCGCATCGGGTTGGCGACGGCGTATGCGGACGTGAATGACTTCGAGAGGGCCTGGAACCAGTACATGATGGTGGCGTTGAGTTGGGGGCGCGCGGTGTCGTACAACAAGGAACACGTGTCGCTGGTGAGCCGAGGGTTGAAGAAGTTCTACGACACGCTGGCGCGCCAGCGGGAGGGGTCGGGGCGCTCGACGGAGGCCCTGGAGGTCTATGAGACCATGGTGCGCCTGCTCCAGGAGGAGAAGAGCCCCGAGCCGTGGGTGAAGCTGGCCGAGGCGCACGAGCGGCGGGGGCAATGGGTCAAGGCGCGCGAGGCCGTCCTCGCCGCCCAAACCCTTGTGCGGCAGGTCCAGAAGGAGAAGGAGGAGCTGGCCAAGGCCCACGAGGAGCAGGGGGATGATGACAAGGCGCGCGAGGCGCGCCTCGCCGCGGAGAAGCTGGACGCAGACTACCCCGGATTGGCCGAATGGGTCAAGCGTCTGGAGGCAAAGGCGGAGGAGGCGAAGCGTGGGCAGGAGGGGGGAGGCGGGGGGCCAAAAGAATAGCCCGCCGGAGGGGCGGGCTATTCCCAGGCAAGAATTGACTTGGCCTTAGTTCTTCAGAGCGCACAGGTCGCCAGCGCCGACGCCGGTTTCCAGGTCAACGCGGGTATGCGTCCAGTACTCGACGTGGCTGTCGAAGAACAGGACCGACATGCCGCCGTTGTCCCTTTCGCCGTGGTTGATCGGTTCGTCGCTGTCATCGCTCGCCATGGGCTCGTTCGGAGGGAAGTCGTCGCGGATGGCCAGCCTCGAGACCGCGTACCCGTCCTTGTTCTGCTTGCTCTTCAGGTACACGCCCACGCTGCGGCTACCCATGCCGGCGTAGCTCACGGCGTCTCTCGACAGCGGGTTTCCGCCAGGGCAACCCTCACGGTCGCTGTCCTGGGTTCCCATGAGCTCTTTTCCCTGCTCGTTGCTATCCGGCGAACTTGGGCAGTTGTAGACGCCGGGGTCAGGGATGATCTTGGTCCAGTACAGCGAGGTCAGCCACTCGGCGCCGCCGAACTCAGGGGCGGCCTTCGTTCCGCAGCCTGGCCTGTTAGCGGGCCATGGGTAGAAGCGGTTGTCGCCGCACTCGTTCAAGTACGTCGCCATACCCTTGGCCAACTGGTTCAGGTTGTTCCGGCACCGAATGCGCCTGGCTTCCTCACGAGCCCTGGCCAGAGCGGGCAGAAGCATGCCCGCCAAGATTGCGATGATCGCGATGACGACCAGGAGCTCAATCAACGTAAAGCCTTGCCTTTTCTTCACTTCTCTCACCTCCTTTCTGGGGCGAAAGGCCCAAGGCTTCTCCTGATACCGGTGTAATTATAACCGATCTCCCGCGCTTGTCAAGCGCCGCCTGCGAAATATCTCACATGGCCTCGAGCGAACGCAAGACCATGCCCGTCATGGGCTTGGGCCAGAAGTAGGTGGACTTGGGGGGCATCCGCTCGCCGGCGTCCACCACGGCCATCAACTCCGCGGTCCGGACCCCTGGGAGCAGGCAGGCAAGGGCGCGCTCCCGCGCGTCGGCCCCCCGCACGGCGGCCTCGGCATCGGGGGTGTAGGTCACTGTGGCGCCCCTCAACCCAGGCAGCTTTCCGAGGAAGGCGTGGGTGAACACGGCGGCGGGGAGTTGGCGCAGGGGGGAGCCCAGGGGGTAGGGGGCGTCCCGGAGGGCCTCGGGGTCGCGCAGCTCCAGGGCAGTGTAGCCCGCGCCCCCGCCGTCGTAGATGACGAACAGCGGCTCGGCCTGGCGGGCGTCGAGGACGCGCAATGCCTCCGCCAGGCTCGTGATGGGGAGCCTGTGGGCGGCGAACCACTCGGTGGCCTCGTCGAGGAAGTCCGTTGCCCAGAAGTCCCCCTGCCAGGTGACGATGCGGTGGGTTGGGCGGATGACGAGGCCAGGGTCCGCCCCGGAAGTGCAGGCGGCGAGCATGAAGTCCAGGGGCAGCTCCCGGTCCCCCTGGTCGGCCAGCTTCGCGCGCTCCGTGTCGCGGTAGACGAGAGCCGTCTCGTAGCGGTGGTGGCCGTCGGCGATGTAGAGGGGCAGGGGGGCCAGGGCGTCGGCGAGGGCGGCCTGGTCCGCTGGCGCCAGCACGAGGCGAAGCTCGTGCTCGATGCCGCCATCGTCGGTGAACGCAGCGGCGGGCCGGCCGGCGAGCAGCTCCTCCATCCTCTGGTTCACGCGGCCGTCGGGGTCAGGGAAGAAGGCGAGGATGGGGCTGAGGTTGGCCCTCGTGGCCTGCATCAGGCGCAGGCGGCTGATCTTCGGGCCGGGGTGCGTGTTCTCGTGCGGGAAGACGTGGCCGGCGCCATAGGGCTCCAGACGAAGCGCTCCGAGGAGGAGCTTGCGGCGGAGCCGCTGGCCCCGATGGGAGAATGCCTGCGTGTACAGGTAGAAGGCGGGCTCCTCATCGGCCACGAGGAGGCCCTCGGCCCGCCACGCGGCGAGCAGGCGCGCCGCCTCCGGATACCATTCGGCGGGCGGCAACACGTCGGGCGAGTAGCCCTTGTCGAGGATGAGGCGGACGACATTGTGCGGGCTGCGCCCGCACAGCTCCGCGTACTGGCGGGCATCTATCACGTCGTACGGCGGCGCCACCAGGGCGGCCAGGTCGCCCGCCTGGGGGCTGTAGCGGAGCGCTCGGAAGGGTCTCAGGTCTGGCAAGCAGCGTCTCCCTCTGGCGCTAGGGGCTCGTCGTGGGGGTCACTTCGAGGCGGCTGAAGCCCTTCGAGCGCAGGGTGTGGGCCTTCCCGTCGCGCTGGAAGATGACCATGACCTCGACGCCCTGGCGCTTCTCGGCGAAGGCCACGGCCTGCTCGGGGCCGAGGACGCTGAGCGCCGTCGAGTAGCCGTCGGCCGTCACCCCGTCGGGGGCCACCACGGTCACGCTGGTCATCCCCTCGAGGGGCTTGCCCGTGCGGGGGTCGAGGATGTGGGAGTAGCGGTGGCCGGGGGCCAGGCCGAATTGCTCGTAGTCGCCCGACGTGGCGACGCCCTGGTTGAGTAGGCGGATGGGCTTGGGGAGGATCTTGCCCGGGTTGGCGGGGTCGCGGATGCCGACGAGCCAGGCCGGGCGCTCGGGCGGAGCGCCATAGGCCGTCACGTTGCCGCCCAGGTCCACGAGAGCGGCGGGGATGCCGCGCTCGCGGAGCAGTGCCGCCGCCTGGTCGGTCGCGTAGCCCTTCCCGATGGCGCCCAGGTCCAGGTGCATGCCCGGCTTGAGCAACTGGGCGCGGGGCTCTTTGGGGTCGAGGCGGACCGCTCGCCAGTCCACCAGCGCCTTCGCCGCAGCGACCCTGGCCTCCGGCGGCGGCTTGCCCTTCTTCCACGTCGTCTTCCACAGGGCCACGAGCGGCCCGATCGTGACGTCGAGGGCGCCGCCTGTCTCCTCCGAGACCTCGGCGGAGCGGCGGAGGACTGCCCACAGGTGCTTGCTCACTGGGATGGCCGGCCCGCCGGCCGAACGGTTGAGCTTCGACAGGTCGCTCCCCTCGCGGTAGTGGCTGGTCGCGGCCTCGATCTCCTCGACGCGTGCGAAGGCCGCTGCGATGGCCTGCCGCCCCGCCGCCTCGTCGGCCGCGTAGACCGTGACCATCAGGTAGGTGCCCATCGGCGTCGCACCGTCCGATACCCGCACAAGGCGGTCGCCCTCGCCTCCCGCGACCGGGGCGCACCCCAAGACGGCAGCCAACGCGAAGAGAGACAGATTGTGGGCGCGCTGTGTCACCCGAGGACTCCTGCAACGCCCTATTATAGTGGAATCGGGGCCGTGGGCAAAGGTCATTCGAGGTTCGTGTGCTTGGCCCGCATGCTCTCGGCCGACGCGCCACGGCGCTCCTGGAGGAGCAGCACCGCGGCGTCGAGGAACAGGAGGAGGGCCTGCTCGAAGAGCGTGGCCCCGAACTGGCGGGAGGACGACCGTTCGGAGACCTTGGTTGGCGCGGGAAGGACCACCTCGAAGTCGGCCGACGCCCCCAGAGCGGAGCCTGGCGCGGCCACAACCGCGGCCACGGTGGCGCCAACCTTGCGCGACTGCGCGGCCCGGTGGCACGTGATCGGCGTCTCGCCCGACCCCGAGCAGGCGACGCACAGGTCGCCCTCCCCGATCGCGGGCGTGATCGTCTCCCCGCAGGCGTAGGCCGTGAACCCCAGGTGCACGAGGCGCATGGCGAACGTGCGTGCCACCAGGCCGCTCCGCCCCTCGCCCGCCACGTAGATGCGCTGGGCCGACGCCACGGCGTCGAGCAAGCGGTCCACCGGCCCAGGCTCCACCTGCTCGAGCACGCCCCTCACCTCACCCAGGATCTGTCGCAGCGCCGCCGCGATCTCCATTCTGGCCTCCGATTCAGGGGGTCTTCGACAAGGGTTGAATTGTGATGGCGCCCGGCGCGCCTGGCTCGCCATCGAACCGTATCTGTGCCGAGATGAAGCTTCGGATGACTTGGGCATTCGTCGTCACGTGGCTGGTGATGGCAGGGACTGGGAAGCTCGATTCGCCGGACGCCAGGGCCAGTGGGAGGAGAAGCTGGTCGGCGGCGTGGGCGTCCACCGCGCCCTGGGTGCGCAAGAAGTCGAGGAGGCCGTCGCACGCCTCGTCGGCCACCTTCTCCGCCCGCTTGCCGAGTGCGCCGAGGGCATCGTGGCACGCGCGGCCGCCGCCCTCATGCGTGGAAAGAAGGAGGAGAAACGTGCCCTTGCCCGCCGAGGGGACCTCCCGCACCTCGATGCCTGCTGCGAGGCCCTCCTCGTCCAGGCGGGCCAGCGCCCGGTTCCGCTGCCGGTCCGCGATGGAGCGCGGCAGGCCACTGACGGCAGAGACGCCCTCCAGCCGTTCCAGCTTCCCTCGCGGGCCGAGGATGAGCGGGCGCAGGGAAGAGGAGGGGAGGATCTTGGCGCGAATCTCGCCGCCCCCCTCGGGGTAGTAGCCCGCGCGAGTCAGTGTCAGTTCCACATCAATCCCCACGCGCCGCATCAGGGGCGCCCACTGGTGCAGCAGATAGTGGAAGCTCGGGCTGAAGGGCACGTGTGTCCCGCCCGTAATCGTCACCACCGAGCGCGAGGAGGCCAGCGCCAGCGGCAGGCAGAGGGTGTGGAGCACGAGCGAGGCCGAGCCTGCCGTCTTGATCTCGAAATCATAGGTTCCGGGCCGAACCGGGCCGGGAGCGAAGCTGAGGCTTCGGGAGCCGAGGACGGCGCCCTCGACCGTCGCCGAGGTGATCCTGGCCGCGGCCTTCACGCAGGCGAGGTGCTGGGGGCGCAGGCCCGGCTTGTCGCGTCGCGCCCGAATGTTCACCATCTCGAACGGGCGGCCCGTGACCATCGAGAGGGCGAGCGCCGTGCGCAGCATCTGCCCGCCCCCTTCGCCCTCCGAGCCGTCAATCCGCACCACATCGCTCACGATCGCTGGCCTCCTTGCCTTTCGCCAAGCAACGGGTATAATACCGCGCGATGGATACGAAAGCAACGGCAGGCCACGACCGGGTTGTGCTCCTCGACCGCGACGGCGTGATCAACGAGTCGCCGCCGGAGGGGAGCTGGGTGTTCCATTGGGCGGAGTTCCGCTTCGCGCCGGGCGCCCTCGATGCGCTCCGCCGCCTGCGGGCGCACGGCTTCACGGTGGCCGTGATCACCAACCAGTCGTGCGTGGGGCGGGGCCTCGCGCCACTGGCGGAGATGCAGGACATCAACGCTCGCATGGCCGAGGCCGTGGCCGCCGCGGGCGGGCAGATCGCGGGGGTCTACATGTGCCCGCATCCGAGAGTCATGGACTGCTCGTGCCGGAAGCCGAAGCCGGGGATGATTGACCAGGCGGCCCGCGAGCTGGGCTTCGAGCCCTCGCGCGCCTTTCTCGTGGGCGATGCCGAGCGCGACATCGAGGCCGGCCTGGCCCGCGGCTGCACCACCATCTTCGTCACCAACGGCCAGAGCGACCGCGCAGAGGGAAGCCGTGCCCACTATGTGGTTGCCAACCTTTCAGAGGCAGTTGACCTCGTGCTGAGGCTCGTTGCGGACTAGACGCGATGTCATTGCCGATTGCCAATTGCCAATTGCCGGTTTCACAGAAAGCCGTCGCAGCGGCGTTTCTTCTCAATCGGCAATCGGCAATCGGCAATCAGCAATCACCAATCTGGCTTGGCCTTGCTCTGTGCCTCTGCCTGGTCAGTTGCGACGAGGCGGCCCGAGGCCCTCGACGCATCCGCCTCAGCCTCATCCTGGGTGAGTCCTCCGAGTGGTTCCAGGGCGCGACGAAGTGGAAGGAACTCGTCGAGGCCCGCACGGGGGGCCGCTACACCATCGAGGTCGTCCCCAACGCCGCCTCCTCTGGCGCCAACCAGGCGGCCGAGCTCCAGATGGTGCGCCAGGGCCAGCTCGAGGCCTCCCTCGAGTCCACCATCCTCCTCTCGACGCTCGACCCGCGGTGGGCCGTGTTCTGCTTCCCTTGGCTGTTCCCTGACCACGCGACGGCGAACGCCGTGTGCGACGGCGCGGCGGGGGACGAGATGCTGACCCTCCTGATGGAGCGCAACCTGGTGGGGCTGGCCTACGGGGCGAACGGCTTCCGCCAGATCACGAACAGCGTGCGCCCGATTCGCACGCTCGCGGACCTCCAGGGCCTGAAGATCCGCATCCCCCAGGGCCTCCCGCCCGAGCTCTTCACCCGCTTCGGCGCCACCACCCGCCAGATGAACTTCAGCGACCTCGTCCTCGCCCTTGAACGCCGCGACCTCCACGGCCAGGAGAACCCCCTCTCCCTCATCGCCGCCGCCAAGCTGAACGCGGTCCAGGAGCACCTGACCGTCTGGAACTACGTCTACGACCCGATCGTGTTGTGTGTGAACCGCGACCTGTGGTATTCGCTCCCGGGCGAAGACCAGCGGATTCTGCGCGCGTGCGCGCAGGAGGCGATGGCGTTCGAGCGCCAGCTCGTCTCTCAGGCC
>VGYV01000271.1 GCA_016872855.1 Planctomycetota bacterium | reverse complement strand
TGCCAAGGCTAACACGCCAACTGCCGCTTAAGGAGTCTCACGTGGCCCCCCGTTCGATCCAGAATCGTGGCGAGTTATTTAGGCACGCGGGACGCGGGACGCGGGACGGGTCCCTCACCTCTCGAACCTGACCTTCGGGGGATTGATGTAGTCGTGGTACTTATCGCGGACGTGGCCCTGATTGGCGTCGCCGAGGTGCATGAAGATGCGGTAGCGGAAGACGAGTTCGCCGCCCTTCTCGACCAGGTGGTCGCCGCGCTCGCCCGAGCCGGGCTTGAAGAAGGAGAGGCCGAAGGGGTTGGCGGTCATCAGCCCGTAGTCGCGCACGTGCCAGGTGGTCGGGTAGCGGAGGTTGCCCGGGGTGTCGAAGATGCAGATGCCGACGATCTTGCCGCCCACCGGCCCCGAGTAATCGCACCAGGGGGCGGGACGGCCCCACGTCTCGGCCTCCGTGGTCGCGCCATACGAGTTCTCGATCCTCCCGCCCCGGCTGCCGTCCATCGAGGTCGCCACGCGCACCGAGCAGATGCCCCCCTCCTTCGTGTCGCCGAACAGCACCTTCCCGTGCCGAGCCTTGAAGGCGACCGTGAGGTCCATAACCCGCTCGGTGGGTGGGACGGCATAGATGCGGACCTCGCGCTCCTCGTCCACCACGGCCTTGCCGCGGTTCGACACCCATTCGAGGTCCTGGCGCAGGACGGCGACGACCGGCCCGTCCACCAGCTCCTTCACCCGCTTGCTCACCTGGCGGCCGTGGTCCTTCTCCTCCGACCAGTCGTCCACGCCATTCACGTCGCCGTGGGCGACCCAGATGCTCTTGTGGTGATGGTGGTCGCTGGTCTCGCCCGGCACGCCCTCCAGCATCGGGTAGTTGCGGGTGATCTGCACCCCGTCGGGGCCAAGCACGGGGTAGAAGAAGGGGCGCGCCCACTGCTTGCCGAAGTTGTAGCTGATGAAGGGGGCGCCGGCGATGGAGAACTCGATAGTGTCGTCCTTGCGGACGGCGGCGACGCCTGGGGCCATGACATGGCTGCCACGGCCGACCTCCACGACGTAGGCTTTCTCAGTGTTCGCCGGGACGTAGTCGAGGAGCCAGTACAGCTCGCCCCGGAGAACCTGGCAGGGGACGGGCCGGCCCGCCGCCTCGTCTACCAGCTTGGCCTTCTTGTGCCGGCCGAGCGCGGCGCGCATGGGCACGTTGTAGCGCGGTCGCGGCCCCGCTTCTACCACCATTCGCATCTTCGGCATCGAGGGACGCCTCCGTCCAGAGAGAAGGGCCTACTTGGTTCCAAACGCCTCGCGGAGATACGCCAGCGAACGCGTGGCGATCGTCTCAGGGTCAGGCTCGAAGTCGAAGACCTCGACGGACACGTAGCCCTGGTAGCCGGCCTCGCGCAGGGCGGCGGCGATGGGCACGAAATCGGTCTCGCCAAACCCCGGCCCGCGGAGGTTGGCGTCGTTTGCGTGAAAATGGACCAAGTAGTCCTTGAACTCCTGGATCACCCACTCGGGCGCTCTTCGCTCCCCGCCGACCATCGCCTTGACGTCAAGGTGCAGGCGAACGCCCGGGCTGTCCACCTCCCGGATCAGCCGGACGGTCTCCTTGGCAGTCACCAGGAAATTCGTGTCCTTCGTGGTGAGCGGCTCGAGAGCGATGACAGCCCCTCGGCGAGCCGCCTCGTCGCCGCAAACCTTGAACATCTCGACACTTCTGGCCCACGCCGCCTCATACGTGTCGCCCGGCTGCACGCTCCGCTGGCCGGGCGAGCCGAAGACGAGCACTTCGCCGCCCAGCTCGCGGCACAGGCGGATGAGGGCGAACATGAAGTCCCGCGTGTCCTCCCGCGCCGCAGCATCTGGGCCATTGATGGACAGGCCGGCGGGGCTCCTCAGGAGCCAGTGAAGGCCCACAATGCTGATGCCGGCGCCCTCGGCGGCGCGCCGCAGTTCGCGGGCGCGCGAGGGGGGCAACTGCCGGATGTCCTCCGCCAGGGTGAAGGGCGCCACCTCCACCCCGTCATAACCGATCCCGGCACAGTACTGGAGCACTCGCTCCAGCGGCCAGGTCTCGAACAGCTCGTTGCAGATGGCGAATCGCATGCTCACGCCAACCCTCGGTAGAAGCCTAAGAGCACATCCAGCAACGACTTAAGGACGGTCGTCTGGACGGCCTGAAGAGCGAGCACGCTCACGAGGACCGCGCGGCGGTACGGGGCACACCGCTCGACCTGAGCCGCGGCCGCGACCACGCAGCCGGGCACAAGGAACATCCAGAGCCGCGACACCTCTCCCCGGTTCACGCCGAGGAGATTCAGGGCGACCAGCAGGCCAACTGGCACAAGCGTCGCCCAGTCGGCCTCCCGCCACGCCCGACGGCGCCACAGGTCGCCCACGGCACCCGCCGCCCGGCTCACGAACAACACCGCCACGGGAACCCCCAGGAACACCAGGAACTCCACGGGGTTCACGAGCAGCCATTTCCAGTAGACGCGCCCCGACAGCGCGTTGAACTTCGCGTTCGCCTCGACGCAGGCTACCCAGACGTCTGGCGAGTTGTAACCAACCGCCAGATATAGCGTTACGACTGGCACCGCAAACCCGGCGACTCCAGCGGCCCCCAGCGCGGCCACACGCTTCGCCCCTCGCAGGCCCTCGCTCCGAGCCAAGGCTGCCGCACACAGAAGCGCTGCCCAGCCCCCTACCACGGCGAACGAGAGCGAGTAGAGCAACCCGACCGAGACGCTCGCGCCCGCCAGCGCGGCACGCAACAGGCTGCCTCTCGCCCCAGCCGTCCACGCCAGCCAGCACGCCGTGCCCGCCAGCACGGGAAATGCCTGGTCAATCCCAGGGCTGTATAGCAACAGGCTCGGCACCACGGCCATCAGCGCAGCGGCGACAATGCCCGTCCGTACGCCGTAAACCGCTCTGGCCAACGCAAATACGGGCACAACGGCCAGGGCCGCGGCCAACCGCAGCGCGAACGTGGCGAGCCACACCCCCGCCAGCTCGGCCTCAGTCATGTCGCCGAAGAGCCTCACCAGCTCCACAGGCCCCTCGGGCTCCCTGACATGCACCCCGCCCGCAAACCAATCCTCGCACTGCCGGACAAAGCGGCTGGCTGTCGCCTCATCCACAAACACGTGGTTCAGCGACCAGAAGAGCGTCAGCGGCCCAGCAGGATGCGTCACGATCAACTGATGCGACTCCCCCCGCATCCATCTCGCGTAGTCCCGCAGTGCCGGAACCGCGGCACCCACGCCCCTCGCCGCCGCGTGGTAGCGGTTAGCCCCCGGCTTGCCCAGAGCGATGATCGACTCCGTGTAGCCACCTGGAAGCTGCCTCGCCGCAAGCACTTGGGCCACAAAGGCTAACGCCGACAGCCCGACGGCCACCAGTGCCTGCCTCCCGCGGCCCAGGCGGCCACCCGCCCGCCAGGCGAAGACCGCCACCAGGCCGATCAGGCTGTAGGCGACGAGGGGAGCAACGCTGCCCCCCCAAGCGGGCTCCGCCACGCGCATCCAACGCCAGTCATCCACGCGGAGCGGCATCGGCCCCCAGGCCACGAGGGCCAGCACAAGCGCAGTAACCCCAGCGCTCAAGAGCACGAGGAGCCTGGTCCGCCGCCCAGTCAGGTCGCCCATGACGGCTCCATCGCGCGGTCCGCCTTGTCAAAGAGCTCACGGGTCGCGTCCATGCGCGAGGCCCCGAAGGGCATTCGACCCGCGCGGCGCCCGCTGCGCCGCCTCATCGTCGGCGCGGAGTATACCATCTGCTGGCCGGGGAGTCAACGGCGAATCGGGGGCCGAGGGCAGGAAATGCGCGGCACTGCCGACGAGTCTAGTCCTCTACTCCCCTCCTAAGAGTATAAATGACTGAGGCTTACGCGCTATGCAGCCCTGCCTCTCCTAGTCGCCACGCACTCCCCGGCCACCCCGCGGTAGCAACCCCGCGCCCGGCGTTGTTCTTACGTTCTTAAGAACATGAGAACGACATTACGCCCTGCACCCGCGATGCCACTGCACTCCGGGGGCTGGCGTCCGGGCTCGGGCTTGATTTGGGCTTGATCGCGCGGACGACGGCGCTATAATACGTTTTCCGCGTGCCCAGATCTTGGACCGCGGTGGGTCCAGCGGCTCGAGGGCCGGAGAGTTGCTGCCACGTCAGCCCCGCCTCGCCCGCAATGTCCCAGAACGACCCCCAGGAGGACGAAGGATGGCAGAAGTCCGCGAATTCCCGGCAGTGTGGCTCCAGGGCGGAAGCTGCTCGGGGTGCGTCGTGTCCCTGCTCAATGCCGTCAGCCCCAACATCCGCCAGTTGCTCGTGGACCCCGTGGTGCCGGGGCGCCACGTGAGCCTGCTGTTCCAGCCGACCGTGATGGCCGGCTCGGGCGAGGTGGCGCTCAGCGTGCTCCCTGGCGAGGAGGCGGCCAGGGGCTTCATCCTCGTCGTCGAGGGCAGCATCCCGACGGCGAGCCCGCACTACTGCATGATCGGCGAGACGGGCGGCCAGGAACTCTCGATGCTCGACAAGGCGTGCGAGTTGGCCAGCCGCGCGCTGGCCGTCGTGTGCGTGGGCACCTGCTCATCCTTTGGCGGCATCCCCGCCGCGGCGCCGAACCCCACTGGGAGCAAGAGCCTGAAGACCGTGCTCGCCGAGCGCGGCATCAGCGTGCCAGTCGTCTGCATCCCAGGCTGCCCACCGCACCCCGACTGGTTTGTCCACACGGTGGCCAACGTGTTGCTGAACGGCCTGCCGGCCGCGGACGCCTTGGACGATGTGGGGCGGCCACTGGAGTTCTACGGGCGGACCATTCACGAGCAGTGCCCCCGCCGCCCGGACTTCGACGCCGGCAAGCTCGCCAAGAAGCAGGGCGACGCCGGCTGCCTCTACCACGTGGGCTGCAAAGGCCCCGTGACCTACGCGGACTGCCCGACGCGGATGTGGAACAGCGGGGTGAACTGGTGCGTGGGCGCCAACGGCCCGTGCATCGGCTGCGTCGAGCCGAGCTTCCCCGACCTCCTCTCCCCGCTCTACGAGAAAATCTGCGAGGAGCGCCTCCCGCGCCTCGCCTGCACCACTAGAAGCTGAAGGAGCCCGTGCATGCGCAGAATAGTGATTGACCCCGTCACCCGCATCGAGGGACACCTGCGGATCGAGGTGCTGCTCGACGGGCACGAGGTGAAGGAGGCAAAGAGCGCTGGCACGCTCTTCCGCGGCTTCGAGGTCATTCTCAATGGCCGCAGCCCGGTGGACGCCCAGCAGCTCACCCAGCGCGTGTGCGGCGTGTGCCCCATCGCCCACGCCACCGCCGCCACCTTCGCGCTCGACGCCGCTTTCGGCATCAGCGAGAAGATCCCCGACAACGGCCGCATCATCCGAAACCTCATCCTCGGCAGCAACATCCTCCAGTCCCACGTCCTGCACTTCTACCACCTGGCCGCCCTGGACTACGTGGACGTTGCGGCTGCCGCCGACTACACGGGCGACAACGACGACCTGCTGGCGGTGCGCGACTTCATCGCCCGCGGCCACCTCGGCCCCTTCCTCCCCCGCTACGAGGGCGACTACCGCCTGCCCAAGGAGCTGAACCTCAAGGCGACTGCTGACTACGCCGAGGCCCTCCGCATCCGCCGCACCTGCCACGAGATGCTCGCCGTCTTCGGCGGCCGCATGCCCAGCCAGTGCGGCATCGTGCCCGGCGGCGCCAGCAACGGCCCAACCACCAGCAAGATCGCCAGCTTCCTCGGCCGACTCGACACCGTGCGCCGCTTCATCGCCGACAAGTACCTCCCGGACGTCTTCGCGGTGGCTGGCGCCTACGCCGACCACTTCGCCATCGGCGGCGGCTGCAAGCGCTACCTCACCTATGGCCAGTTCGACCAGACGCCGAGCAGCGCCCCGCTCACCGGCCGCAACCGCTTCCTCGCCCCCGGCACCTACGCCGACGGCAGGGCCGACAAACTCGACATCGCGCAGATCACCGAGGCCGTGACCCACTCGCGCTACGAGGGCGACGGCCCGCTCTTCCCCTACCACGAGGACACGGTGCCCAGCCCCGAGAAGAAGGGCGCCTATAGCTGGCTCAAGTCGCCACGCTACAACGACGCGGTCTACGAGGTCGGCCCCCTCGCCTCGATCCTGGTCAACTATGCCAACGGCAACCCTGTGGTGAAGCCGCTCGTGGATTCAGCCCTGAGCACGGCGGGCCTCCAGGCCGACGCCCTGTCGTCGGTCATGGGCCGCCACCTCGCCCGCGCCCTCCACGCCAAGCTCACCGCCGACGCGATGGTGGAGTGGGTGGGACAACTGAAGCCTGGCGAGCCGCATTGCGCCGAGTGGACGATTCCCCCCGCCGGCGACGGCTGCGGCATGGTGGACGCGCCTCGCGGGGCCGTCGCCCACTGGGTGAAGGTCCGCGAACACAAGACGGCCAACTACCAGCTCGTGGTGCCGACAACCTGGAACGCCTCGCCGGCCGACGACAAGGACCGCCCCGGGCCGATGGAGCAGGCCCTCATCGGCACGAAGGTCAAGGACCCCGGGAACCCCTTCGAGGTCGTCCGCATCGTCCGCTCGTTCGACCCTTGCCTGGCCTGCGCCGTGCATCTGGTCACGCCGAAGGGCGAGAAGCTGGGAGACTTCCGCATTGCCTGAGACCTGGCCGCCGATCCCGAGCCCGCGCGTCGTGGTCCTGGGCGTCGGCAACGAGTTGATGGGCGACGATGGAGTCGGGGTCGTGGTGGCGCGGCAGCTTCGAGCTGCAGGCCCTGGCAACGACGTGGAGGTGATCGAGGCGGGGACCTCGGTGATGGACGCGCTCGACCTGGTGCCGTCGCGCGCCCATGTGCTGGTGGTAGATGCAGCCACGGGAGGGGGCGAGGCAGGGAGCGTCTATCGCTTCCGGCTCGATGAACTGGCCCTGGCCCGCGGCGTGTCGTTGCACGAGACGTCGCTGCCCGAGGCCTTCACCCTGGCGCAATTGGCCGGGGCGAAGTTTGGCAAGGTGATCGTCATCGGCGTGGAGCCGGCGCGGGTGGAGCCCGGCACCGAGCTCTCGCCGGTGCTACAGGAGAAGATGCCGGCGATCCTCGGCGTCGTCCGCGCCGAGGTCGCCAAGCTGATGCACAGTTCGTAGTGCGGCCTTCAGGCCGTGCCCGCTGTCGGGTACGGGCTGAAGCCCGCACTACAAACAACGTCTGCCACAAGGAGGCATACGCTGATGCTCGTCACAGAGGAAAAGCCGGTCAAGGAAGTCCTCGGCGCGTTGGGGGCCGACAAGAAGGTCTTCATCGTGGGCTGCGCCGGCTGCCCCGAAGGGTGGGAGACGGGCGGCCCGGCTAAGGTCGCCGCCCTCGCCGACCAGCTTCGCGCCAAGGAGAAGGACGTCGTCGGCACGACGATGATCGACTTCCTGTGCAACAAGGCGCTGGTGGGCCTGCGCCTGAGCCGCTGCCTCGACGCGCTCAAGGCCGCCGACGCTGTGCTCGTAGTCTCCTGCGGCGTGGGCGTCCAGGCCACGGCTGCGATGGTGGACAGGCCATGCCACCCCGCCCTCAACACCATCTCGTCGGCGGGGTTCCAGGGCCTCTGGCCATCGAGCGAGCGCTGCGGCCAGTGCGGCGAGTGCGTCCTCAGCTCCACCGGCGGCATCTGCCCCATCACCACGTGCGCCAAGAGCCTGCTCAACGGCTCCTGCGGCGGCTCCCACGAGGGCACGTGCGAGGTCGAGA
Organism: Planctomycetota bacterium; assembly: GCA_016872855.1. Classification (GTDB taxonomy): domain Bacteria; phylum Planctomycetota; class PUPC01; order DSUN01; family DSUN01; genus DSUN01. The sequence goes on along the minus strand of VGYV01000271.1, from coordinate 3,190 downwards.
AGCACCGGCCCTGCGGCTGGTTCCTCATCTACGAGCGCCTCAAGGCCCTCGGCAAGCTGGACGACTACAAGAAGATACAGGCAATCCGCGACCACAAGAAAATGGACATCCCCCTCAAGAGCCGCTCCACCATCCGCTGGGCGCTTGAGGCCAAGCAATTCTAAGGAAGGAGAGAGATATGAGCCGCCTCCAGCAGGAACTCGAGGCCGGCAGGTTCGTCGTCACCGGCGAGGTCGGCCCGCCGAAGGGCATTGACACCCACGAGCTCGACCACGAGCTCGAGCACCTCAAGGGCAAGGTCGTCGCCATCAACGTCACCGACATCCAGAGCGCCGTCATGCGCCTCGGCTCCCTCATCGTCTCCGAGTACCTCGTCAGGAAAGGCTTCGAGCCGGTCTTCCAGCTCACCTGCCGCGACCGCAACCGCCTCGCCCTCCAGACCGAGCTCATCTCCGCCGCCTGGGTCGGCATCGAAAACGTCCTCTGCCTCACCGGCGACCACCAGGTCCTCGGCGACCACAAGGGCGCAAAGGGCGTGTTCGACCTCGACTCCGTCTCCCTCCTCCAGACGGTGAACCTGCTGAACAGCGGCAAGGACCTGGCGGGGAACGACCTCCAGGGCGTCCCCAAGCTCTTCCCCGGCGCGGTCGTGGCCCCCGGCCTCGAGCCGATGGAGCCGCAGGTCCTGAAGTTCGAGAAGAAGGTGGCGGCAGGGGCAAGGTTCTTCCAGACCCAGGCCCTCTACGACCCACGCCAGCTCGAGGCCTTCATGAAGAAGGTCGAGCATCTCAAGGTGCCCGTGATGGCCGGCATCGTGCTGCTGAAGAACGTGGGCATGGCGAAGTTCATGAACGCCAACGTCGCGGGCGTGTTCGTGCCCGACCATCTGATCAAGGAGATGGCGGACACGCCGAAGAAGAAGCTGAAGGCCAAGAGCGCCGAGATTGGCGGGCGGCTGGTGAAGGAGATGAAGGGCATGTGCCAGGGCATCCACCTGATGCCGCTGGGCTGGACCGACATCGTGCCCGACGTCCTCGCCCACGCCGGCCTCGCCTGAGCCGCCCGACGCGGTTCGGGCCCAAGTCGTGCCAGGCAAAGGACTTACGGCCACACACCCTCCAGTCGCCAATCCGAAGCGGAAATCAAGACTCGCGCCCCTTCCCGGGGGGCGCGAGTCTTGAATCCCACCTGAGCACCCGCGCCAGCGATGGCGTAACCCACCGCCTGCCGCCCGGATTGACTCGCGCCATTTCCCCCCCCTGTCTGGTGCGGGCAGCCCTGGGCGAAACGACGACCGGGGTGCCCTTCGCAACTTCTGCCCTGCCAATGGCTTACACCGACGCTCCCCGCCCTCCTCGACCGCCGTGGTTTGACTCGCGCCCTTTGCCGGGGCGCGAGTCAAACTCGCCGGCCGCCCCCATCCGGCACTGCGTCCGGGGCTTGCTTTGCTGGCCCGGACTCCCCTTGGCCAGCCCCCTTCCCTCGGCCTCCTCCGCCGGCGACGGCGCACCGCCGCCCTTGTTCGGAGGCGTCTTCGGTACTGCGGGGCCGTCCGACTTCCCACGCCCGTCCATCACCGCCTTGCCCCCACAGGGTTCACAGTGCGGGCCTCGCGGCCATCAACTCTCCCTCTCCCCCGGGGAGAGGGCCGGGGTGAGGGTGCTTGTCGAGGCCGGGCGTAGCATCTCCCAGTTCCTGCGCATGGAGCGTCCGTGCATGCACGGGGTCTCTGACCGCGCGGGGTCCGAACGCGCCTCGCGATAGCGGCACGCTCGATAGGGCCTTCCAGCATCCTCGAATGTGTCGGCACCCCGGTCTGAGTTCGGTTTCGCGGCTCAATACCCTGCCTGCACGTCCCCATTGGCCGACGCTTCGCCCCTGCCCTTACGGACACGGGCGCACGGCTGGGGCCGGTGTGGCTCGCTACGCCTTCACCGTGCGACTCTCTCATTCGCTACTCCACGCCAGTTGACTGGCGCTCTCCGAGGACTCGAACGAACGGACTCGGAACCGGGTGCCTACCTCTCGCCTCTCCAACGTCGCATTTTCTCGGTTGCATCAAGGGCTCGGAACTCCTTTTGAGAATATTCCTCGCGCGAGAGCCTCGTGCGCAGAAGGTCTGTCCACAGCACCCTCTCTTCAGGCGGCAAGGAGTTCTCGTAAGCGTCTGCAAGTTGCTCGCGGTACCCAGCCTCGAGAATGCCTTCCTCTTCAAAAGAGTCTCTGATGACATTCCTCCACAGGACCCGTTCCTCGGGGAGTATGCCGCCTTGCTTGGACACCGCGACTGTGTCATGCTTCAGACGGAACTGGACAAACTCCCTCGGGCGGATAGTATGTAAGCCCGAAGGAGGCAATGTCCATGACGCAGCAACGACGGCGGTTTTCGGCTCAGGAGAAGGTGGCCATCCTGCGGCGGCACTTCCTGGAAAAGGTGCCGGTCTCAGACCTCTGTGACCAGAACCACCTGAACCCCACGCTCTTCTACCGCTGGCAGAAGGAGTTCTTCGAGAACGGGGCCAGGGCCTTCGAGCACGACAACGGCTCCGAGGTGCGGCGCCTCCAGGACCAGAACGAGGCCCTCACGACCAAGCTGGCTCACAAGGACGAGGTGATCGCCGAGATCATGGAGTCCCACGTCGCTCTAAAAAAAACGCTTGGCCGGGTCTGAAAGGCGCCTGGACGCCTCACGACGTCCGCGACAAGGTGGTGGACTACATGCACTACTGGGCGAAGCGAACGGAGTTGCCGGTGACGCGCCTGCTGGGCTGGCTGGGCCTGGGCCGCAGCAAGTTCTACGACTGGCAAGGGCGCTACGGCCGGGCGAACGAGCACAACGCGCTCGTCCCGCGCGACTTCTGGCTCGACGACTGGGAGCGCGCCGCCATCGTGGTCTACGCCCGCCACCACCCCCTCGAGGGCTACCGCCGCCTGGCGTTCATGATGCTCGACGAGGATGTGGTGGCCGTCAGCCCCAGTTCGGTCTACCGCGTGCTGGGCGAGGCGGGGCTGCTCGACCGCTGGAACCGCAAGCCCTCGAAGAAGGGCACGGGCTTCGTCCAGCCCCTGCGCCCCCACGAGCACTGGCACGTGGATGTCACGTACATCAACATCTGCGGCACGTTCTACTACCTGTGTAGCCTCCTCGATGGCTACTCCCGCTACATCGTCCACTGGGAGATCCGCGAGA
>VGYV01000270.1 GCA_016872855.1 Planctomycetota bacterium | reverse complement strand
GAGGGGGTTTATGGAGGGGCTGGGGGCGGAGGTGCGGGGGCGGGTGCTGGCCCTGTGGCGGGTGGTGCGGGAGGCGGCGCCCGAGGCGGAGGAGTCGGTGCTGTGGGGCGGGCTGTCATATCATCGGCCTCAGGTGGGCGGGCGGGTGAAGGGGGCGGTGTGCCAGATCGTGGCGAAGCAGGGCAAGGTGCGGCTGGAGTTCATCCACGGCGTGCGGCTGGCCGACCCGCACGGGCTGCTTCAGGGGAGACGAATCTCGAAGCGGTTCGTGCCGATTGGGTGTCCCGCCGACGCGGAGCGGCCCGAGGTGGCGGCGTTGATTCGGGCGGCGGCGTTCGTGCCTTGACGAAGTGCAGTGGTCAGACATCGTGGCTACGGGAGGAGGGAGTTGGCCGTCTGTAGCCTGTAGGCGCTCCAGATAGCTTTCAGCGATTCGGCTCATTGGGGCGAAGACTGCCTGAAGGCAGGACTCCAAACGGGTCGCTCTCCTGGTTCGGAGTCCTGCCTTTAGGCAGTCTTGGTGCCGGTGGGAGCGCCGCCGAATCGCTGAAAGCTATCTGGACGCGGGCAGGGCTGGGCATCAGAGCGGGGTGGGGGAGTAGGTGGAGTAGCGGAAGGCGGGGGAGAGGGCCAGGCGGCGGCCGGGGACGGCGAGCGGTTCCACAATCGCGAACGGGTGCTTGACACGCGCGCAAGGAGCGAGTAGCATCGGGGAGGGAGCTTGCCCAGGAATCACCGAGAGGACATTGCGATGCACGAGTCCGCCCGGGCCGAAGCGGTGTTCCGCGCGATTCAGAACGAGCTGGCGAAGCACGAGGTGAAGCGGGTGGTGAAGGTGACGCTGTTGGTCGGCGAGCTGAGCGGGGCCGACGCGGAGCATATCATCGAGCACGTGCAGGAGTATGCGAAGGGAACGCCGCTGGAGGGCGCGGGGTACGTGGTGGTGGACAAGCCGGTGGAGTTCGAGTGCGCGAAGTGCGGCGAACGCTACGGCACCGACACCGAGGCCCGCGGCTGCCCCAAGTGCGGGGAGCTGCGCAACAACGTCGTCGCCGGCCACGAATTCGCCATCGAATCCATCGAGATCGAGTGAGGGCGTGCGAGCATGGCCCCCAGCGATAGGCCAATCTTCTTCTGGTGCATCCGGCCTGGGAGCGCTTCTGTCCCCTCTCCCTCGGGGAGAGGGGGAGGGTGAGGGTGCTTCCGGGGTGGCGGGCGCACAAGCACCCTCACCCCAACCCTCTCCCCAAGGGAGAGGGGGAGAGCCGGTACGAGCCACGATCCGAACCGCAGGCGTCACTTCGCGGTGGGCTCCTTGTCGAGCACCTCGACGGCGAGGCGTTGGCCGGCCAGCAGGATGCGCGGCTCGCCCCACGCCGCCCAGTCACTCGACGAGTTGTCGGCCGGCCCAACGTCGGTCACCAACCGGAGCGCCACCTTCTTCCCCCGGAACGGCGACAGGTCGGCTCTGAACGGCATCCAGCGCTTCAGCTCGGCGAACTGGAGCTTTCCCGCCGTCTCCCACTTGTCGCCGGCTCTCACGTCGAGTGAGAACAAGCAGCCATCGGCTGTGGAGGAGCCGTCGGTGAAGCCGACGGAGGTCTCGAACTCGCACGCCTCATTGGGCAGCGCGGCCTCGAACTCGGCGAAGGCCAGGCCCACGCCGCCCTTGTAGGGCGGATGGCAGAAGAAGCCCGGCTTGGCGGCCCCGCCCACCGTGTTAGATGCCGCCCGGAAGCTCGCGCCGCTGTCGGCCCCCAGCGGCTCCTCGCCCTTGCCGCGGAACTGAATGCCGAGGCGGCTCGGCGCCAGCTTGGCAAGGTCCACGACCACCGCCTTGGCCTGCGTGAAGCGAAGCCAGAGTCGCGTGGCCTCCGTGGGGTTCCGCCCGGCCCCGTGGTGCACCTTGAGCTCGAGGGCGGCAACACCCGGCTCCGTGGGCAGGACGTAGCGGAAGGCGGCCGTCTGCTCGACGCCGGGCCTCAGCCGCAGCTCGGCGAGCCGCGGCTTCAGGATCAGCGATGGGCTGGTGAACGACAACGCGACGTGTGCCTCCACCGGCAGGTTGCTGCGCAGGCTCACGATGAGCTCCTGCTGGCTTCCGGGCGGCTGAGGCGTGGGATTCGCGGGACGCACCGCCACGTCAACCGCCCTCGCCGCGATGGCCGTGAACCAGCCGGTGCCCTCGGCGTCCTTCTCCGCGATCTTGCCGGTCACCCGCGCGCGATACCACAGCCGTTCGCCCGGGACAGCGTCGGCGGGAACGTGCGCCGTCGCAGCCAGGCGCCCTTCGGAGCCTGGGCGGATGGCCGGGGACGTTCTGAGGTTCTTAGGAACGTCAGAACGCCCTGCGCCCCCCTCGGCAGCTCCTTTCATCAGGTCCACGGCTGCGCGAACGTCGCGCAGCGTGGCGCTGCCCAGGTTCGCCACGACAATGCTCGCGGGGTAGTCGAGGCCGAGGACGAGCTTGCGGACGGACTGGTCTGGCGTCGGGGCGCTGGCCGTGCCCGCGACCCGGACGCGGTAGCGGATGGCGCCCTTGACGGGCATGATGGTGTGGCCGAGGTTGCTGACGCGGACCTCGGCGGGGCCGAGGGGCTTGTCTTCCAGGCCAAAGGCTTCGGCGGACAGGGCCGCGTTGGGGTCGAGGCCGAGGTGGGTGGGGCGAATGGTGAGGTCGTCGCTGTTGTCGCAGGGGATTGCCCAGCACGCCCTGGCCTCCCTAACGCTCCCGCGCGTGCCTGGTGAGGGGGGAACCATCCTCCCTCTCCCTTGGGGAGAGGGTTGGGGTGAGGGTGCTTGCGCCCCCCCGTCGGCAGCGCCAAGCACCCTCACCCGCCCGCCGAGGGCGGGCGACCTCTCCCCGAGGGAGAGGTCGGCCTCCTGGGACACTATGGGCTTGAGGGCGGCGGCGCCGCGGCAGGCCAGCGGGCCGCAAGCTGCGAACCTGTCGCGCGTGTCGAGGTAGTAGTAGTCGTCCGGCGAGTCAACGTAGTCAATCCGCTGGCCGTCCATGATGGCCGAGAACTGGAGAATGTCGCCCTTCTTGAAGGCCAGGTGGCCGGTGGGCGGCAGGAGATAGGTCTTGCGGTCGCAGGTCACCTGCCAGTCGTGGTCGAAGCTGAGGTTGCACCAAAGCTCCAGGCCGCTCTGGTAGCGGACGTAGACCTGGCCGCGCTTGTAGGCGCCGGTGCGGATAGCGTCGGAGGTGGTGAGCAGCTTCGAGCCATCGAAGTAGCGAATCTCGGCGACGGGGACGAGGGCGTAGCGCTGCTGGACGGCGTTGGTCATGTAGTAGCTCTTCAGCCCACCATCGAGTCCCCACTCCATCGCCAGGAAGCCGATGTGGCCGAAGGCGAGGGTGGAGGTGATGAAGCGGTCGAACCAGGGGCTTGTGCGGCTGCGGTCGGCCCGCCACTCGCCGCCGTGGTGGGGGTAGAACATGTCGGGCGAGCCCATGCCGAAGTCGCACATCAGCGGGTGCATCTTGAGGAGGTCGAAGTCCACGAGCGGCGGCTGGCGCCAGCGGTCGGGGCCGGTCATCTGCCCGTAGTTGCCGCTGATGAGGCCAGCGTACATCCAGTGCATGCGGCCTTCGGAGAAGACTGGGCCACCGTATGCCTGGCAGTCGTTCCAGAGGATGCGGGCGTAGGCGTCCCAGCTCGCCCGCAGCATCCCCGCCCCAGGCGTGCGGGCGTCGTAGTCGGTCCTGTCCCAGGGGGTGATGCAGGTGTGGACGTCGCTGTAGCAGGTGACGGCGCCGAATTTCTGGGCGATCTTGGGCGCGAGGTCGGCCTCGGCCTGCCAGGCCCACGTGGGCTTGGGGGCGACGCAGCGGGGCCAGGCGCCTCGCCAGTTGCCGTCGCTGTCCAGGCACACGCGGTCCTCGCTCCAATTCTCATTCACTGGCGCATAGTCGGTGTAGTTGGCATAGAGGCCGAAGCGATAGCCGAGGCTGTTCACCCACTTGCCGTATTCAGTCATCTTGTCGTCGCCGATGCGTGGGGCGCAGCGGAGGCGGAAGGTGAAGCTCTCGCCGGCGTCGCGCCAGCCGACCTCGTGGAGTGGGCAGATGAAGCGCTCGACGCCGCAGGCCTTCAGCCGCTTGAGGAGGTCGGGCACTGGCTCGCCGACGTTTCGCCAGATCGAGCCCGCCGCCAGGTGCGCCATCGGGTTCTTCGGGTGCGGGATGTTCGGCAGCACCTCCTGGAAGTCGCTCGACACCGTGAGGATGAGGCGTTCGCGGAGGGGGTTGCGCTTGCCATCGGTCTTCGGCAGATAGCGCGAGCCGCCGTTGTAGATGACCTCATCCGGCTTAGGCCTCCCGTGTTCCTCGAAGAACGTCGAGGCGTCGGAGTTGTACCAATCGAGCAGGCCACTGAGGAAGATGCCGTCCCAGTGCACGATGTGCGGCCCGACGTGGCCGAAGGTCATACATGGCACGCTCACGAGGTCGGCGTTGGGCGTGCCCTTCGTGCGGCCGATGCGGAGGGCTACAGCCGTTCCTTCTGCACCGGGGTCATGGGCGATGCCGCCTTCGACGAAGGTCACTTGGAGAGACTTGCCTTTCGGACGAAAGCGGATGGAATACATCACAAGGTCATCTCCGCGCTCCAGTTTCCAGTGGGCCCGGATCGAATCCTGGTCGCCGTCGGAGCAGACGTGGCCTGCGACAACCCCCTCGTCCCCCGGCCGGACCTCTCGCCCATCCAGAAGGAACACAGGCCCTCCACCGACGCAGGGCCGGAATCTGCGGTCGTTGATCTCCACGGTCAGATCATCGAGCGAGCCAGTCATAGGCGCGTAGACCCAACGAATGGTGTCGCCGCCCCCCTTCGCCTCAAAGGCCCAGCCTTTCTCCTGGCGGCGGCGACTGGTGGCTACTGTGCCTTTGGGGAGCGGCGTGATCGTGTCGGGCGTTGTCGGCCAGGGGGCATCCTTCGGCGGCAGCTTCGGCTCCGTGAGCGGCTTGTAGTCGGCCCTGTAGAACTGAAGCGAATCAAATGACAGCTTCGCCGGCTTCTCGTCGGCGCAGTTGGTCACGCGAAGGGCGACGAGGCTGAGCGGGTAGTCGAGCTTGCCGTCGCCCTCTTCGGAGTCCGCCACTCCGTGGCGGGATTCCGCCGCGGAGCGGCGGTCTACGCTGTGGATCCGCCCGGTGAGCTGGCCGCTGGGGGAGACGAAGGTGGCGTGCATGAGGAACCAGTAGTCGAAGTTCACGTGGCCGAGGCCGATGGCGAAGTGCTCGCCCTTGGCGTCGCGGACGATGGCGGCGACGTTCGTGCGTGCGGTCTGGGGCTTGGGATACCAGCTCCAGTTGTTGCCGCGCACCCACAGTTGCGCCGCCGTCGGCTCGCCGGGGATGGGGATCGGCTGGGGCGGGCGCAGCTCGAAGTAGCTCGCCCCCGTCTTGCCCGTGTAGGTCGCCTTGCCCGTGAAGGAGCCATACATCTGCTCCTCGCGCGAGCGGACGAGTTCCGCCGTGCAGCCGGCGAAGCCGACGGCCGTCCACCCCTCCAGATTCTCGAAGTCCACGACCTCGGGATGCTCGGGCTTCCTGTCGGCCCAGGCCATCTCATAGGGCCGCTCCCCCACCTTGCCCCCAGGGTCGGTGTTGGATGCCGGCTTCGTGACCGGCTCAGCGGCGAGTGCCGCCGTGGCGACTGCCATCAGGCTTGCCCATAGCGTCATTGTGGGACCTCCTCCTTCGTGGCTCACGCCTCCGGGCGGGAGGCGACGATGACGAAGTACTCGTAGGTCACGCGGACGCCTTCGGGTGTGCGGTAGCCCGCCTCCATCCGCTCCGCGAACTCCGCCATCAGGCGGCCGTAGTGCTTGGGGTCAATGCACTGGCGGTAGACCTCGGCCTCGCCGGAGCGCTCGAAGTAGTCGAGAATCTGGCGGCCGGATTCGTAGAGGAGGGTGAATGTGCCGGTCTCGATGGTCGGCTCCTGGAAGCCGGCCCTGAGGAGCGCGTGGCGAATGGCGCGGCGGCTGGATGGGAAGGGGAAGTTGACGGCGCGCCGCAACGCCCACGGATGCCGCGCGAGCATCCGCAGGGCCACGTGGAGGATCTCCTTGGGCGAATAGGCGGCGTTGCACACGACGCCCAGCCGCCCACCCGGCCGCAGGAGGCGGGCGGCCCGCTCCGCCAGGTCCTGGATGCCCACATAGCCGACGACCCACGTGCACGTGCAGGCGTCGCAGGCGGCGGAGGGCTCGGCGGCCATCGCGGCGAGGAGCTCGCCCCGCACGAACTCGCAGTTGCGCAGCCCCTCGGCCGCGGCGCGCTCCTGCGCCACGGCGAGCATCTTCTCCGCGATGTCCACCCCCTTCACTGCTCCGCCCGGCCCCACGGCATGCGCTGCCCGCCGCGTCGTGTAGCCCGTCCCGCACCCGGCGTCCAGCACCCGCTCCCCCGGCCTCAGGTCGAGCAGCTCCATCAGGCGGTCAATCGCTCCCTTGGCCTTCGAGAGCCAGTCCTTCTCGTAGTCCTGGGCGCTCGCGTCGTAGCCGATGGCAAGCTCTTGCACGCCCACCTGCCTGGGGGCGAGCCCCTGGAGGACGCGGTCGAGCCGCGAGGGGCCGCCGGGCGGCTCGTCGGGTCGGAGCCGCGCGCGGCAGAGCGCGCACGAGACCTCGGGCGGCAGGGGCAGCCCGTGCCGCGGGGCCGCCGCCGCAACGTCCTCCGCCAACACTCGCGAGAGGCAGCGCGAGCGGGGATGTCCGACGTGTTCCTGCACCCGCCGCACGATGTCGGCCAATGGCTCACGTGCCGCGTTGCCGAACGAAAGGGCGGCGACGTAGCACGGGCACACGTTCCCCGCCCCATCCACGTACAGCATCGCCCGCCCCGCCGCGCAGCCGAACCAGTCGGCCGACTCGAACAGCGAGGCGAAGGAGAGGATTGGCAAGTCGTCGCGCTCGGCCACGAGGCGCTGGTAGTCGAGCATCCGGGCGCGCTCGGCCGCCGTCGGCTCAGGAATCGAGCTGCCCAGCAGCCGCCCGCAGGGGGCGGGGTCCAGGAGGTGCACCTCCGCGGCCCCGAAGTCACGCGCCTTCTCAAGGTAGGGCAGGAACACATCCTCCTCGAGGAAGCCCTCCCGCATCACGCCGATCGCGTAGGGGTACATGCCTGCGGCGCGGACGTTTCCGAGCGCCGCGACGGCGGCGTCGAACGCCTTAGGCGAGCCGCGCAGGCGGTTGTGCTCGTCGGCTGCGATGGAGTCGAGGCTCACCCCCACGCTCCAGAAGCCGGCGTCCCTCAGGCTCCGCGCCCGGGCGGCATCCAGCCCGACCCCGGAGGTGTTCAGCAGGACAACCGAGTCCTCATCTATGGTTCGGCACACGTCCTCGAGGTCGGGCCGCAGCAGCGGCTCGCCCCCGGTGAGGATGATCGTGGCGGCGCCGAGGTCCTGGAACTGCCGCACGATGCTCTGAAGGGCCGCCAGCGGCAGGTCCTCCTGGGGCCGCCCGGCGTTGTAGCAGTGCCAGCAGGCCAGCGGGCAGCGGTTCGTCACCGCGAGCGCCGCGGTGTTCAGGAGCGGGCGGTCGCCCCCACCGCCCACGGGAACCAGCCCCTTCATGAAGCGTTCGAAGGCCGGCCCCGGGAACGGGGGCGCGTGAATCCCCATCACAAACTTCTCGCCCCACGGCACTACCTTCTGGAGCGACAGGTAGTCCTTCATCAGCGCGATCAGCTCGGGGTCAAGAACCCCCAGCACCGTGCGGTCAATCACCTGGGGCAACAGCTCGATGGCTTTCATGGGTGTTCGCCTTCCTCGGCCTGCTCGGCCAGCCAGGGCACGTAGGGGGGCGGCCCCTCGCGCGCCTCGACGTGTTCGGTGATCCGCGCGCCCGGCACCTCTCGGCGCACCGCCGCCGCGATCCGCTCGAATGCTGCGCGAGCCTGCTCCTCGTTGAACGCCCCGAAGTACAGCTGCCGGAAGTGCTCGACCCAGTAGGGGGCCTCCAGCGGAATGCCGCATCTGGCGAGGTAGGTGAGATGGACGGTGTAAGCCTCCTCCTCGATGCGGCGGCGGAAGCTCTTGCTCAGGATGTAGCGGAGCGCCCAGAGCCAGAACGGTGCGCGGCTCATCTGCTCCAGGTGGACCGATTCGTGGAGGAACATCCCGCGCGCCGGCCCATCGGGGAGCGTGCCGGCCGTCCATTCCGCCAGGCGCGCCTGCCAGTAGGCTAGCTCGCGCCGCGGGACGGCGACGAGGCCGCCCTTGACCGCGCTGTGGGTCAGTTCGGCGCGATACCAGCCAAGCCGCGCGCCCAGGCGGAAGTACCACAGCTCCTCGTTGCACACGACGGCCCGGATGCCGCCCTTCGCGCTTTCGCCACCCATCGCTCGCCTCCCTCTCTCTTCACGCGTCACGCATCACTTCTTCCACGTCGCCCGCCACTGATCATGCGCCGCCAGGAGGTCCTTGGCAATCTCGGGCCTGTCGGCCGCGAGGTCCCTGGCCTCGCCGGGGTCGGCGGCAAGGTCGTAGAGCTGGCCCTGGCCCTTCTGGGGCACGTAGAGCTTCCAGTTGCCGCGCCGCACGGCGCGCTGGCCGCCGCTCTCCCAGAAGAGCGGCCGCTCCTTCGGCTTCTCGCCCTCGGCGAAGTGGTTGCAGCCTTCGATGCCCTCGGGGCACCTCGCCCCCGCAGCCGCGGCAATGGTGGGCAAGGCGTCCATCGCGATCGCTGGTTCGTCGTAGACGCTGCCCGGGTCAATGTGCCCCGGCCACGAGGCGATGCAGGGCATGCGGATACCGCCCTCAAGGAGGCTGAACTTGCTGCCGCGGAATGGCCCTGCCGAGCCAGGCCGCGGGCCTTTGGGGTCGAGCTTTGTCCGCACCTCGTCCGACGGGCCGTTGTCGCTTGCGAAGATGATGAGGGCGTTCTCCAACAGGCCCAGCTCGCGGAGCTTGGCGACGATCTGGCCGATGGAGTCGTCCATGCAGCTCACCATCGCGGCGTAGGGCCGGCGGTTCTTCTCCGTTCCCTCGTACATCTTCATCCACCTCTCGGGCGCTTCCATCGGGTAGTGCGGCGCGTTGTAGGGCAGGTAGAGGAAGAACGGCTTGTCCTTCTTCTCCCCGATGAAGCGGAGCGCCTCACGGGTGATGAGGTCGGTCATATACTGGCCGTCCTCGTGGACTTCTCTGCCGTTGCGCCAGAGGTCGTGGACGGGGCCGAGCTTGGGGTCCCAGGAGAAGATGTGGGAGGAGTAGCTGATGCAGCCGTAGTGGTGGCCGAAGTATTCGTCGAAGCCCTGGCCCGTGGGGAGCGATTCGGGCGCGGTGCCGAGGTGCCACTTGCCGAAGTGCGCTATCGCATAGCCCTGAGTCTTGAGGACTTCGGCAATAGTCACGCGGTCCCCGGGCAGGCCGACCACGTCCTTGCCCGCCCGCACGTTGGTGGGCACGCCGGCCAGTTGGGGCGAGAGGCCGGTGAGGAGCGCGGCCCGCGAGGGCGAGCAGACGGGTGCCGCCGAGTAGTAGTTGGTCAGCCGCGCGCCGGAAGCGGCCAGGGCGTCCAGGTGGGGCGTCCTGATGTCCTTGCACCCATAGCACCCGAGGTCGCCGATGCCCAAGTCGTCGGCATAGACGAGGATGACGTTTGGCGGTCGCGGGCGTGGACCCGCGGCTCCGCTCCGGAGCGCCACCGCTCCTAGAGCGCCACAACTGGCCGAACGAAGGAACACACGCCTGGTGGTCCCTGACATGAGAGGCACCCACCGGGGTCTCAGTGGCAGCCAACCGCGCGAAGGCCACTACCTGCGCTCATTCGCCTTGCAGCGTGATGGGCAGGAGGTGGTAGCGGGCAGCCGTTTCGTTCACGGAGATCACGGCCCCGAGAGCCAGTTCCTCGCCCATCTCGGCGACCACGTCGCGCAGCCGTCGCGTGACGTGCGCGGGGCGAGCGCTCCTGAGACGCAACGAAACGACACTCGGCTTGGCGCGCCGTCCGATGGCCAACAAGGCAGAGAAATCGAGGTCCTGCGTCACGACCACCTGCCCATGCTCTCGGGCGTAGGCCAGGATCTCGAGGTCGCTTGCTTCCTCATCCATCACTTCGGAGACGCGGACGATATCCCAGCCTTCTAGCCTGAGTTCGCAGACAGTGAGGGGAGATATGTGCATGTCGGCCAGGAAGCGCAGCGCGGGCACACTACGCTCCTTTTACAGGGACCAGCCTTACGCGTTCCGAGGATGCCCACGCCGCGTACTGGAGCGCCTGCACGATGTCCTCCTCCTCCAACTCGGGGTAGGCCTGGAGGATCTGGGCCCGTGTCATGCCGCTCGCCACGAGCCTGACGACGAACGCCACAGTGATTCTCATGCCGCGGATGGTTGGCTGCCCCAGGCATACCGCGGGATCAACACTGATACGGTCCATAGACTCCATGACGGCTTCCTCTCTTGCTGAAGCATATCACAGCCACGTTGGGCTGTCAATCCAGCAAGGCAGCGCGGGGATCGGGACCCCCGCCCGCTCTAGGCTCCCATTCCTTGCTCCCCTTCGTTGCAGAATAGGCGAAGTAGAGGGGCAGGAAGGTGAGCCTGTGCTCGGGCACATCGGCGTAGGGCGCGGAGGAGAAGACGACCCCCCGGGGGCAGTTGGGATACGTGTCCAGCAGCAACCGGAGGCTTCGCAGGCGGCCGGCAGGGCCGCTCTTGACCTCGATGGGCAGGACCTCGCCGTTGACGGCCGCCAGGTAGTCCACCTCCGCCGTGCTGCCGCGGGCCTCCCGCGACCAGTAGTACAGCTCGGAGTCCTGGCTGACCAGGAGTTCCTGGCCGACGAACTGCTCGGCCATCGCCCCGCGGTAGACGTCCAGGAGGTCCACCTTGGCATACTCGACATCGGTCCTCATCCCACACAGGTGCTGCCAGAGGCCGACATCGAGGAAGAGGGGTTTGAAGCGACGCGCAGCCCCCGTGGCCCCCAACGGCAAGCCGCCAGGGTTGGCCGACTGAACTCGTCTGATGA
>VGYV01000269.1 GCA_016872855.1 Planctomycetota bacterium | reverse complement strand
CTCTCGGTGGTCACATCTTCATTTATCATTTATTCCACCAGGCAGCGCCCGAATAAATGAAGATGGGCTACGATGGTCCCGCAGCAACGGACCTATGCCGTTCACGAAGGCCAAGAGCCCTATGGCGCGACGCCCCCTTGATCGCCTCATCTCTTCAGTCTTCTCACGTTTCACGCAACGGCCTGAGGAATCCCTGCCCTGCATACCACTCCGCCGTCTGCTTGAACCCTTTGGCCAAACCCGTCTTCGCCCTGTAGCCCAGCTCCCGCTCCGCCTTGGCCCAGGTGCACGTCCAGCGCCGCTGACGCGCGTCGCGCATCTTCCTGCGGCACACGATTTGGGGCTTCCTTGTGAGAGTCCACTTCAGTTCCCCGACCTCGCCCACGAGCCAGGCGACGAGGCCGGGCAGCCGCAGGATGCGCAGCCGCAGGCCCAGGGCAGCGCCGAGCGCTGCGACGATCTCGCGCCAGGTGTGGGTGCCGCTGCCCACGAAATAGGTCTGCCCCACCGCCACTTCGGCCTGCGCCGCCAGCCAGATGCCCTCCACAAGGTCGCTCACGTGCACCAGGCTCAATTGCTTGGATGGGCTGCCCACCACGGGCGCCAGCCGCAACCGCTGCGCCGTGCGGAAGAGCGAGATGAAGTTGGGGTCCCGCGGGCCGTAGACCGAGGGCGGCCGCACGATGCACACGGGCAGCCGGCCGGCGGCGGCCAGCACCGCCCGCTCGGAGGCCAGTTTGCTCGCCCCGTAGCCGGGCAGGGGGTGCGGCATCGCCGTCTCATCGAGCGGCGCCTCGGCCGGCGTCGGCCCCACGGCGGCCTGGCTGCTCACGTAGACGAAGCGCTTCAGCCTGCCCCGATTCGCCCGCGCCGCCGCCTCGGCCAGCCGACGCGTCGGCTCCACGTTCGCCGCCTCGTAGGCCGCGGGCGGACGCGCCCGCGTCGCCGCCGCCACGTGGAACACCCAGTCCACCTCCCCCAGCGGCAGCGCCTCGGGCTCCGCGAGCGAGCCGACGACCTTCTCGACAGGGAGGCCCTCTAGCCACTCCAGGCGGCTTGTCGGGCGCACCAGACAGACCACCTCGACGCCTTCGCGGCACAGCCGCTCGGCCAGATGGCTCCCCACGAACCCCGTCGCGCCCGTCACCAACGCCTTCATCGCACCCCCTGGCCTCCAGCACTCAACCACGCGGCCCGGCTATGCCCACTGGGTGCACTCGATGGGGATGCCTTTCTTCAGGTTCCCAAAGCACATTTCGTCGCAGCGGGTGCACTTGACGATCTCGTCGAGCCGGCCCTCTTTTACTTTGATGGGCCAGTCGGGGTCGGCGATGAGGGCGCGGCCGATGGCCACCAGGTCGGCCCGCTTCTCCCGCAGCGCCTCGAGGGCGCGCTCCACCACGTCCAACTCGTTCACCGTGATGACGGGCACGCCGAACCTCTTGAACGGCGCGGCGCGGTCGCCGGGGGCCTCGATGGACGACGGCGAGATGTCCAGGATGTCCACCCCCGCCTTCACGAGCTGCTCGGCGAGCGCCAGGCTCTCCTCGATGCCGTAGCCCTGGCCGACAGGGGTGTGGCGGTAGAGGAGCAGGCCATCGCCGCCGAACTCGTCCTTGCGGCGGTTCTTCACCGGGCTGAAGAACAGGTTGAGCACGTAGCCGTGGGCGCCGTGGGGCTCCACGCCGTCGAAGCCCGCCTCGCGGCAGATGCCCGCCGCGGCGCGGTAGCCGGCCAGAATGCCGTCTATCTCGTCCCGCTTGAGCATCGCGGGGGAGACGGGCCGCCCGAAGCTCACGGGGAAAAGCTGGATGGCCGCGAGCGCTCCCCCCGCGTGAATCGCGTCCACCAGCGGCCTCAGGTTCTCCGCCGTCAGCGGGGTCACATCTTCATTTCGCACATGGCCGCTATGTGCCAAATGAAGATGTGACCCCCCGAAGCGGTTCACCGCCGTCGCCTCGACGATGACGAGGGCGACCCCGCCGCGCGCGTGGCGGCCGTACCACTCGACCCCTTCGGGCGTCGTCAGCCCCCGCAGCACCACCATCGGCGGCATCACGATGCGGTTCCGCAGCGTCCTGCCCTTCACGCTCAGCGTCTGAAACAGGAGACTCGTGTCCATGGCCATCGCTTGCTCCTCGTCGAATGAAACGGGACGGCTCATAGCCTTCGCGGCCTACAGTATACCAAATCCAGAGCAATCCGGAACCACACGCTTAACGGTGAGTCTGCCCCCCGATTCTGGTAACGCTCGGGGCCACCCTCGCGGCCAGGGAGCGGCGAGGCCCAGCCAAGGAACCCGAGAGACCCAAGAGACACGTGACGCCCCCTCTCTGCGTCCCTTTGGTCCCTTGGGTTCCTTGGCCGGACTCTCCCCGCTCCCTTCCGCCGGGCCGGCGGGCGGGAGTGGCGTAAGTCTCGAATTGTCAAAGAGCTACGCGGGCCTCGCTCCGAGCGCCGCTCATGCGGGAGAGGTGGACGCGGGCCTTGCGCGAAGCCTCTCCGCATCGTGCGGTTCCCCGATTGTAAAAAAGACACCCGCTGTCTTTTTTGCATCTCGCGCGGCGACGATGGCCATTACGCCAATCAGCACAAGCACTTACAGCCATCGGCCCGCCACGGCAACGAAAAAAGACACCCGCTGTCTTTTTCGCTGTCTGGGGCGCGGCGGGTCTCGTCGCAGGTTGGGTAGCTGTGTCGGAGGCAGCCGCCGCTGGAGCGCACGGGCGTACGAGGGACAGGCGGCCACCGCTGGCCGCGCTCTCCCTCCACTTCATGGCCCGAGCCGCTAATGAAGTGGCTCATTTGCGGTTCCCTACCGGAGACCGACTCGTGTAAGTGTCTACGCTGCCAGCGCTTGCAGCGATGAAAAGAGTTGGCGAGAATCGCTAATAGCCGCTAATCAGCCGCTCCGTGCCCGCTAATGCCCTTCGGTCTCATTGCTTATCATGACGCTCATGATACGCTATGACCACTCGCCAGTCCTCAATCGTCCACGTCCGTCGTCCTCGACCCGTCTCGGTGGGGCAGAAGAGTCGAGGACGAGGAAGAGGGACGAGGACGATTCGGGCCTTCCGGCCGCTTCATCAGGCTTGGGCGCCATGCCCTTTGACGACGCGGGCGCGGGGCAAGCGCCATCGCGGTTCTTTACGGGAATTTGACGCCGGGGCGTCCCGATATGACGCGGCGCTTATGCGGCGTAGGGTAGTCTTGACAGTGAAGGGAGAAGCAGAAGTGTGGAAAAGGCCCTCCGGTTCGGCTATGATGCCAATACCCACGCGCTTGGCATGAGGAGGAGACTTCATGCGACGCAGGATAGCCTTTCTGCCGTTGGGGCTTCTGGCCCTGGCCGCCGCGGCGGCTCGCGCGACGGAGCGGCCGGCCTTCGGGCGGCTGGTCCTTCGGGACAGCCTGGGCCGTGAGGCCGAGCCGCTCGAGGTCCGCGAGCTCCGCGTCCGCGTCCTCATCGCGGGCAACGTGGCGCTCACGGAGATCGAGGAGACGTTTTTCAACCCGACGGGCCGCCGGGCCGAGGGGGTGTTCTACTTCCCCCTGCCCGCGGGGGCGAGCATCTGCCGCTTCGCCATGTACGTCGAGGGCAAGCTCGTCGAGGGCGAACTCGTCGAGCGCGGCCGCGCACGCGAGGTCTACGAAACCATCGTCCGCAAGATGCAGGACCCCGCGCTGATGGAGTGGCAGGAGGGGAACGTCTTCAAGACCCGCATCTTCCCCATCCCACCGCACGGCCCCAAGCGCATCCTGCTCAGCTACACCGAACTCCTGCGCGCCGAGGGCGGCGAGACGTGCTATGTCTACCCCCTGGCGACCAAGACGACGCAGGCCACAGCCATCGGGCGCTTCGAGCTGGAGGCCGAGCTGCCGGCGGGCGCAACCGCCAGCGTGCCAGCATATCCCGATGCTCAGGTGCGGGAGGAGGCAGACGGCGTCCGCGTGCGCATCGAGCGCACGCGCTTCCAGCCAGCCGCCGACCTCGCGCTCCGATTCCGACAACCCCGCGGGGGTGCCACCCTCAAGCGTCCGCTTGAGGGTGGTGGGGCCAAGCGCACCCTCAACGAAGCCGTTGAGGGTGGCACCCGCAACATCGAGATCGCGACCGACCGGCGCGAGGGGGAGGATGGCTTCTTCCTTCTCTCCTGGACAAGACCGCCTGAAGGCGGGACTCCAAACACAAGACCGCCTGAAGGCGGGACTACGAACGCGACGAACGGGCGGGATGTGGTGGTGATGGTGGACACGTCGCTGTCGCGGCGGCCCGATGATTACCGGGCGCAACTGCGGGTGGCGCAGACGCTCATCGCCGCGCTTCGGCCCAACGACCGCTTCGCCGTCATCAGCTTCGACGTGGCGCCACGCATCCACGGCGCCGGCACGTTCGCCGCCGGGTCCATCGTCGCCGAAGGCGTCCTTGCCGCGCTTAGGGAGACCGTGCCACTGGGAGCGACGGATCTGGAGGCGGCATTCGCCGCCCTGGGCGATTTCCTTCAGCGGAATCCGCCCCGCGGCCGGCCCGATGTGATTCTGCTCGGCGACGGCATTGCCACGCAGGGCGAGACGGCGAGTACAAGACTCGTCGCCCTCGCCGCGCCCATCCTCGAAAAGCATCGCGTCCGCTTCCACGGCGTCGCGATAGGCGCCGAGCACGACCGGCTGGTGCTCCGCGAGCTGGCCCGCCGCACGGGCGGACTCTTCCGCATCCTGGTCCCCGGCGACGACGTGGAGGAGCAGGCCGCCCGCCTAGCCGCCGCCCTCGAAGCCGGTCTCCTTCCCGCGCCGAAGCTGGCGTTCAGCGGCGGCGACGTGCATTCCGTCTATCCCGAGCAGCCCGACACGCTGGCGCCGGGCGAGGAACTCATCGTGGTCGGCCGCTACCGCAAGGCGGGCGAGCTGAAGGTCACGATTCAGCAGCCGGGCCAGGCGGACGCCACGGCGAGCTTCATGCTGCCCGAGGCGGACAGCCGCAACGCCTTCGTCGCCCGGCTCTGGGCGCGCGAGCGGATGGAGGCCCTCCTCGCCCAGCCCCAGACCGAGCAGGTCACGAAGGAGGTCATCGCCCTCTCCCAGGAGTTCACCCTCATCTCCCCCTACACGTCGTTCCTCGTGCTTGAGAGCGATGCGGAGTATCCGAAGTGGGGAATTGACCGCAAGGTTCGCCGCCGCTACTGGGAGCAGGTTGGCCGCCTCCGCACGTCGCCCCCGCCAGAGGAGTTGAGCGTTCGGCCCCCTCTTGCCCCGCCGCCGGCCCCGCCCAAGGCCCCGCCGCCGCCTCCTCCGCCGAAGCCCAAACCGTTCGGGTTCGCCGACCTCGATCTCAGGGCATTCGTGTCCTGCCCTGGCGGCGAGGGCCGAGTCCTGAGCACCGCGCTGGCCGTGCTGTCCTTGGAGGTCTACTACCGCTTTCTCCCCACCTACAGGCCAGGCCCGGAAGCGATGCCTGCTCCGCCCCCCGCCCCGCCTCCCCTCCCGCCGGCGCCAACGCCCGAGAGGGTTCCGGAACCACCCCAGGCCCTCGACGTGCCGATCGAGGACATCCCGGTCCGCCCCGAGAACGACATCCTGCGCGACGTCGGGCGGCCGGTGCTGAGCCTCGACCCCCCGTCCAACGCGCCCGTGTTCGGGCCTGACGGCCGCGGCCTGTCGCGCGGCATCTACTCGGGCCGCGGGAGTTCCTTCACCGGCAGCGTGTTCGGCGGGCGCGGGGGTTCCACCCGCTACGCAGCGAGCGCCGTCGGGTCCACAGGCCCCTGGCTCGCCAAGGCCCAGAGGCCCGACGGCTCGTGGGGGGCCGAGCGGGTTCAGGAGAGCACCGGCCTCGCCCTTCTCGCCTTCCTCGGCGCGGGCTACACCCACGTCAAGGGCAGGTACAAGACCGTCGTGGAGAAGGGGCTCGAGTGGTTCAGGGAGAAGCAGCAGGAGAACGGCCAGATCGGCACCACCACGTACGACCACGCGGTGGCGACCATGGCAATCTGCGAAGCCTATGGCATGACCCAGGCCCCGGCGGTGGGCCGGATGGCGCAGAAGGCGGCGGACCGGCTGGTCGCGCTCCAGGAGCGCCGGAATGGGAAACCCTTCGGCTGGGGCGAGGCGGGCAAGCCGAGCGACCCCTTCACCTCCATCTGGGGCGTCCTCGCCCTGAAGAGCGCCATCTGCGCTGAGCTGCGGGTGCCCCAGGAAGCCGTCGAAGGCGCGCGTGCCTACATAACGGGCATCGTGGACAACAACGGCGCAGTCGGAGCCGAAGGCAAGCCGAAGCCCGGCGAGTTCCATCCCCTCCATACGGCCGGGTGCATGCTGGCGCTCCAGTTCCTCGGCGGCGACGTGGACGCGACCGTCTTGGCCGCCGCCAAACTCGTCCACGACCGGGTGGACCCCAATGCGAAGGCGCTGGACTCCGCGTTCGTGCGCTACTTCGCCACGGTCGCCATGTTCCAGATGGGCGGCGAGTACTGGCACGGGTGGAACAAGCGCTTCCGCGACCCCCTGGTCAAGCGCCAGGTGCACAAGGTCCTCGATGCCAACGGGCAGTTCATCCGTGGGAGCTGGGACCCCGAGGGGATATGGGTCCGCGGGCGGGGGGTGGAGCCGCCGGAGGGGACGGCGCAGAAGGAGGCCGCGGAGGCCGTGGCGGCGCGGCTCGATGCCTTCCTCGGCCGGCCTGGGGAGGAGGCGGCGTACTACCGCCTGGCCGAGGCCCTGGCGCGGCTGGCCGAGGTGGGGCTCCTGGAGAAGGCCCTCGCCGGCACGCGCGACGCCGAGGCCAGGGCGATGGTGCTCACACGGCTCGCGCTGGTTCACCTCACCCAGGGGCGCGCCGCCGAAGCCGTCCGCGCCTTCCGCTCCGCCTACGAGCTGGCCGGGCAGCCCGAGAACCTCCTGGACGACTATATCGAGGCCCTCTGCTCGGCGGGCAAGGCGAGCGGTGCCATCGAGATGCTCCTGGCCGAGGCCAATCGGGGCGTCAGCACGCCCCGCCGCCACGGGATTCTGGCCGAACTGCTCCTCTCCCCGCCCACGGCCGTGACCGACCCCGTGGCCTTCGTGAACCGGCGTCTGAGGGGAAAGCCCGCACGCCACGCGGAACTCAAGGCCGCCCTGGGCCTCTATGCCAGCGACGTCGGCCGCCACGACGTGGCCGCCGCCTTCCTTGAACAGGCATACGCCGAGAGCGGCTTCGACGAGCGCTACACCGTGTCGTGCGCACGCGCCTTCATCTACGCGGGCCGGCACAACGACGCCTTCGGCCTGATGCTCCGTGCGGCGGAGAAGGTGCCCCTCTCGCACTGGCTCACCTGGGAGCTCGCCGAGTCGGGCGCCCGAGCGGAGCTGAAGCCCGACGAGGTGGTCGCGCGCCTCGACAAGGCCCTGAAACGCCACACCCCCGAGGCCCGCAGCGAGGTCTGCCTCGAACTCGGGCGCGAGGCCATGCGCGCGCGGAATCCCCGCCTCGCCGCCGCACTCCTCGGCCGCGCGTGCGACGAAGGGACGCTGCCGTCGGACCTTGTGGAGCCCTACGTGCGTTCCCTGAGGGATGCCGGCCAGCCGCAGAGGGCGCTCGTGGCCCTCGAGCGCTTCATCCAGGCCGGCTACCACACGCGGTGGGCCTTCGACACCCTGGCCGAGCTCTACGGCAAGGCGGGGCGCGGCGGGACCGACGCCGCCCGCGCCGCCAGTTGCATGACCGAGCTGTTCCCGCGCGAGGAGCGGTGAGCCGCTGACGCGTTAGTGCATTGCCTCGCAAGTGGGAGGGCGAATTCGGAGTCCCGAAGGGACAACAGTCGGTTGCCGGCGGCTTCAGCCGCCGGCGCGTGGCACCCACAGCCCAGTCCCGAAGGGACGGCAGAAGCCCGCGGCAGACGGCCCGGCGCGCGTGACTGCCGTCCCTTCGGGACTTCTCTGCTCTCGGCGCACGAGTCCGGCGGCTGAAGCCGCCGGCTACCCACGGTGCTCCCTTCGGGAGCAAGAGACCGAATCGCCCGCGATTGTGTCCCCTCATTCGCGGGGCGACATACTTAGTTCGGGGACACCGTGCTGCCGCGTTGGCGGTGTCAAGCGGGAGTCTGTGGCCACTCAGAAAGCCAGAAGTGTATATGCCACAAGCCCTTGTGCCCATGATGCCCGGTCAATGAGACCGCCAAATCCAGGGGCGGGGGGATTGGCGGCCTCAAAGCCTCTCCAGGGCGCACTGAGTGCCACCCAGAGTCTGCCAAATCCAGTGAGGGAGAGTTGGCAGACTCTGGGCAGACTGTGGGTGACGGGAGGTGCTGGCGGGCGCGGTTGACTGCGCCGCGCGGCGCTGGTAGAATCTCGGGTGGCAGAGGAAGACCGCCTAAAGGCGGGACTCCGAACGCAAGACCGCCTGAAGGCGGGACTCCGAACGGGAAGGCGAACGGGGGCCTCACTGTTGCGTTGGCCCTTGACACGGTATGGGACGCGGGAGCTTGTGGCCGGCACGCTGGTGCTGGGGGGGCTGTGCGTGGTGGCGGGGTGGCTGTTCCCCTGGGCGGCCATCGCGCCCGGGGCGCTGTGGGTGGTGCTGGTGAACTTCTTCCGCGACCCCGAGCGGGTGCCGCCCGAGGGGGAGGAGAAGCTGGTTTCGCCCGCCGATGGGCGCGTGGCCGATGTCGAGACGGTGCGCGAAGATGAGTTCCTCCATGCCGAGGCGCTCCGCATCGGCATCTTCATGTCCGTGTTCAACGTCCACGTGAACCGCGCGCCGCTGGGCGGCAAGGTGGTGTACCGCGCCTATCGGCCGGGGAAGTTCCGCAACGCGATGTCGGCCGAGGCCCAGAGCAAGAACGAATGCGCGTTCGTGGGCCTGGAGCGGCCCGACGGCACGCGGCTCCTGGTGCGGCAGATTGCGGGGCTGGTGGCCCGCCGCATCGTGACCGACTGCGCGGTGGGTGACGACTTGAAACGCGGGCAGCGGTTTGGTATGGTAAAGCTCGGCTCGCGCCTCGAGGTCTACGTGCCCGAGAGCGTTCCCTTCCGCCCGATGGTGGCGGTGGGGGACCGGGTGAGGGCGGGGGCGAGCGTGCTGGGGGAGCTAGGGTGACGCAGACATGAGGAGGATGAATGGAGGAGTGGATGTCTGGATGAATGTCAGAACAGTCGGCTCCTGTGTCCCTCTATTCATCCATTCATCCAATCATCCATCCATCCCCGCTGGAGGTCAGGACCGCCGCGAATGAGGAAGATCGCCGCTGTTCCTTCGATGCTGACGCTGGGGAACCTGCTGTGCGGGTTCCATGCGGTGTACTTCGCGGCGCGGGGCGGCGAGCAGGGGCTGGTGCTGGCCGCGTGGATGGTGCTGCTGGCGATGGTGTTCGACTCGGTGGACGGCTGGGCGGCGCGGCTGACGCACGTGGAGAGCCGATTCGGGGCGGAGCTGGATTCGCTGGCCGACGTGGTGAGCTTCGGCGTGGCCCCGGCCTTCCTGGTCGCCGTGCTGGCGGCGCAGGCTGGCCTCGAGCACCAGCGGCTGGTCTGGATGTCGTGCATGGTCTACGCCGTGTGCGCAGCCCTGCGGCTCGCGCGGTTCAACGTGCAGACGGGCCTCGACGAGGAGAGCCACCGCTGGTTCGTCGGCCTCCCGTCGCCCGCCGCGGCCGGGCAGGTGGTGAGCCTGATCATCCTGCACAACTTCCTGCAAAGCCAGCACAACGTGGCGGTGGTGGCGCGGATACTGCCGACGGTGACGTTTTTCGCGGGGGCGCTGATGGTAAGCCGGGTGCCGTATCCCCACATGATGAGCCGCCTTGTGCGGCGGCACCACACGTTTGCCGAGCTGGTCTTCCTGGCCATCACAGTGCTGCTCGTGGCCACGTACACCGAGTTCACGCTGGCCGCCGGCTTCTCGGCCTTCACGGTCACGGGAATCGTCGTGGCCATTCGCCGCGCGATTCTCCGCCGGGGCGAGGACCAGGAGCCGATCTTCTGATTGCGGATTTGCGATTGCCGATTGCCGATTCCAAACCCCGCACCATCCCGAGTCTTGCATGAGCGTCCCCTGGTATGGCGAGGGCCTGCGATTCGAGTGCACGCGCTGCGGCGGGTGCTGCCGCGGGGAGGCGGGCTACGTGTGGGTGGACGACCTGGAGGTGGCCCTGATGGCCCGATGCCTCGAGCTCGGCGTCGCGGAGTTCGCCCGGACCTATCTCCGCAAGGTGTCGGGCGCGTACTCGCTGCACGAGCTGGCGAACGGCGATTGCATCTTCTGGTCGCCCGCCGGCTGCCGCATCTACGAGGTGCGCCCGACGCAGTGCCGCACGTTCCCGTTCTGGCACGAATACGTCGGCTCGCCCAGGGGCTGGGCCATCGCCGCCCGCCGCTGCCCAGGCGTGAACCACGGGCGGCTCTACCTGCCGGCCGAGATTGAGCACCTGGTGGAGCTGACGGATTTCTAGCGCTTGACCGCGGCCTGAAGAACGGGTATCCTGGGCGAGAAGATCCGACGGATCCGACGGATCGGGCGGATCGGCCCGACCCTTTCCACTGCCCCCTTGCTTCGGGGAGTTGTCGCGCGTGAACGATCCTGGCATCGCGTCGTCGTGGTGGAGCCGCGTGGCGGCGGACCGGCGGGCCGTGGCGGCCCTGGGCGTGGGGCTGACGGTGCTGTGCCTGGCCGTGGCGGCCGAGGTGCGCATCTACACGCCCTTCAGCCTCGTGCCGATCACCCTCCAGACCTTTTTCGTGCTGGTGGCTGGTGCGGGGCTTGGGCCGCGGCTGGGCACGGTGGCCCTCTCGTCGTACCTCGCCCTCGGCGCGGTGGGCATGCCGCTCTTCACCGGCCAATGGCTCGGCCCCACGACGGGTTACCTGGTGGGCTTCGTGGCGGCGGGGTGGCTCGTGGGCGCGCTCGCGCGGCGCGTGGCGAAGCCCTCGATGGCCCGCCTCGTGGCGGCGATGGCCGTGGGCAACGCGCTCCTACTCGTCCTCGGAGCGGCCTGGCTCGCGTTCGGGCTGGGCCTGGGCATACGGCCTGCGT
>VGYV01000268.1 GCA_016872855.1 Planctomycetota bacterium | reverse complement strand
GCCATCGAACTCGACGGCGACGATGCCCTCCTCGACGCGATGCGTCGCGCCCTTCGCGGGCGAAAGCTCCCAGTCCTGCTTCGGCAGCAGGTCGTCGGGGAAGAGCTGGAAGGGGCCTGGCTGGCCACGGCGAGGGAGGACGCCGAAGCCGCCGTTGGATTCGTAGCGGGCGCACGCCACGTCGGCCTCGACCAGCACGTCGCCGAAGTGCTGGTGATACAGCTCGAAGACGTAGTAGTTTGGGCGCTTCACGTAGGGCGGCTTGTAGCCCTTCACCGAGCCCCAGTATTCGTTGGCGAACTGCCAGTGATTGGCCAGCGCGATCCGGTGCTCGGGCTGCATCAGGATGCGGAGCACCTCGGCGTTGACGAGGGCGTTCCCCAGGCAGTGGCGATAGGGCGTGGGCTTCTCCTGGACGAAGTGGCCATTGAACTCGGTGATGGCGAGGGGCACGTCGTCGCGGCCCGTCAGCTCGCGGACGAGGGCGTTGAGCTGGCGATAGAGGTCGGCGATCTGCGCGTCGGCGGCCAGGGCGATGGCGAACAGCTCGTCGGCCGGCGGCTTGCCGTCGTTGGCGTAGTAGCCTGGCACGTAGCAGTGGTGGATCGCGAAGTCCAGCTCCTTCGCCGTGATCTTCAGCACCTCGCGGGTCCAGGGGCCAACCTGGCCGGTCTGGGTGTTCTCCAGGACTGCGCCGAGCTTGATGCGGGGGTCAACTGCCCGCATTGCGCGGCGGGTGCCGAGGAAGCGTTCGCCGTATTCCTTCGGCGTGAACTTGCCGCCCTTGTGGTCGCCGTGGTCGGATTCGTTTCCGAACTCGAACCAGACGACGCCCCAGGGGTCGGGATGTCCGCCGGCGGCGCGGAGGGCCGCCCAGTCGTGTCCGCCGTTGGGGTTCTTGCCGTCGTTGGGCGAGTTGAGGTACTCCACGATGTCCGCGGCGTCCTCGGGCGTGATGACGAAGTCGCCGAGGGTGATAACGGCGACTGCACCGATGTCAGCGCAATTCCGCATGAACTCGGGCAGGCCGAACTTCTGGTTCGGACGCTCCGCGAGGGGGCCGACGCTTTTCTTCCACTCGAAGCGGTGGGCCTCGCAGCCGCCGGGCCAGCGGGCGCAGCTCAGGCCGCGGCCCTTCGCCAGCGCCACTATCTCGGGCACGGAGGCCCGCGTCTCGGGATTCCAGATTCCAGATCCCAGATTGCAGTACTCGTTCCGTCCGTTCGCGTAGCCGAGCATGTTGTCGCCGAGGACCAGGCGATTGACCGGCCCCAGGGCCTTCTGCGGGTGAACGAGGATGTTGGCGGGTTCCGTCCCGCGTGCCGCGTCCCGCGTGCCAAGAAGAAGCCCAAGAACAGCGTAGGCGAGTGCGCGCATTGGACGACACCTCCAGGAGGCCCTGTCTTCTCTTCTCACGCGGCACGCGGGACGCGGCACGCATCATCCCACAATTCGCCGTTTCATCTCTTGGGCATAGTGCAGGTAGTTGGCCCACGACACATCATCGGGAATGCCGTGGTCGAGCTCGGGGATGTAGCGGCCCTTCTCGACGGCGGGCCAGATGCGGTCGAGCTCGGCGTCAATCGCCGCGGGGTCCTTGGCGAGGGCGCGCTTGTCAATCCCGCCCATCATGCCCAGCGTGGGGAAGCGCTCGCGGAAGAAGTTCACATCGCAGCCCGCCGCGACCTCGAACGGCCACAGGTAGTTCACCCCCGCCTCCATCATCGGCTCGACGATGAGCAGCGGCTGGCCGTCGGTGTCCACGGAGATGATCGGGATGTCGTGCGCGTCGGCGAAGGCCTTGATGCGGCGGTAGCACGGCCCCATGAACTCGCGCCAGAACGCGGGCGAGATGAGCGGCCCCTGCCGCCCGCACATGTCCTCCCAGATGTGAATCACGTCCACCTGCACCCCCGCATCCACCACGGCTCGGAAGACGGCGAGGTAGACGTCGGCCATGTGGTGCATGATGTCGTGCACCACGTCGGGCTGGGTGTAGAAGGCCATCAGCCCCTCCTCGTCGCCGAGGAGCCAGCGGACCGAGCCGAAGATGCCCACGTCGGGGAACGAGCCGAGCT
This sequence comes from Planctomycetota bacterium, assembly GCA_016872855.1. GTDB lineage: Bacteria > Planctomycetota > PUPC01 > DSUN01 > DSUN01 > DSUN01. Next base: position 8,957 of record VGYV01000268.1, on the reverse strand, counting down.
GGATGGGATAGCCCTTGGCCATCCAGTCGGCGCACTTCGCCCGCCAGTCGCCCGCGAGGCGGGCCGGGTGGTGCGGCGAGAGGCGCTCGGCCTTATAGCGCTCCCACTCGTCGCGCGTGGCGACGGGGAACTTGACGAACTCGCACATGGACTCGCCGCGCTTATAGTCGCGCCGGATGATGCCCCAGTGGTCCACGTGCACCTTGTAGCTGTCGTCCTCCGAGAGCACCTTGCGCTCGAACTGCGGGCACGGCCCGTAGTTCACGGGCACGACGCAGGGCGGGCAATCGGGCCTCATGAAGCTGCGGTGGTCCTTGATCTCGGCTGGCTTCCCCTCCCGCTCCCAGCGCTGCCAGGTGCGTCCCCATCCGCCCCAGAAGAGCCAGAAGGGCACGCGGTCAACCGGCTTCCCCAAGATGTAGTTCACAAACCGCTCGCGGTCGGTCATTGGCTCTCTCCTGGATGGAACTCATTGCCTATTGTAAGCGTCCATATGGAGGTAGGCAAGTGCGTCCAGGGCGCAGGAACCCGGCTGTTGCAGTTACCCGTGGCTGCGTGCTATGATCTGGGGGCAGCTTACACTTGGGCATAGGAGGGTCGGTCATGAAACGGCGCCTGCGCTGGGGCTTCGCCGGGCCGAGCGGCGCTTGCTGAGCAGGCTCTTTTCAGCTATCATCCTGCCGGACATGCGCGCAACGACGCTATGGAGGCGTTGGGCAGATGCTTGCCCGAATTCGGAACAGGACCTCTGAGCGCTACGTCGTGCTGACTGGGGACATCGTGTCGTCCCGGCAGGTGGCAAACCGGGCGCAGCTTCAGGCCCGGTTGCGGAAGCTGTTGGCCCGCGTGAACAATGCGTATCGGGAACTCATCGTTGTGCCCATGACGATCAGTGGCGGCGACGAGTTCCAGGGAGTCGTCACGCTCCACGAGCGGGTTCCGGCTATCCTCAAGGACCTGGCGCAAGGCTTGCTCCCGGTTCAAGTGCGAGTCGGGGTTGGCGTGGGGACGCTCAGCACTGGGCTGGCCGCGCGTGCGCAGGAGATGGACGGCGAGGCGTTCGTCCGTTCCAGACAGGCAGTTGAGGAGGCGAAGCGAGACGATGCCCGCTTGTGGTTCGTGACGGGAGACGGGTTCTTCGACCTGGCTGCGAACGCGATCTCGCGGTTGCTCTGGGCCATTCGCGAGAGCTGGAAGCCACTCCATTGGCGCCGCGCGGCGCTGAAGGACCAGGGCTGGACCGAGGCGCGAATTGCACGCGCGGAGGGTGTAAGGCAGGCCTCGATCAGCGGCTCCCTGGCCTGGGCCGGCCACGCTGCGGTGCGCAATGGTGAGGCGAGCCTGGCGGACCTGTGGCGACAGAGGCTTCGAGTATAGGCCCCTGGCCCTATATTTTGTAATATAGGCCCCTGGGCCTATGAACGAGGTCCATGTGGTCCAGACGGTGGCTGACGCAGCGGTTCTGCTTGTGGGCTATCCGATGCTGGTCTTCGGCGGCGGGTGGCTCGTCGGCCTGCTGCTGGCGAAGGCAGGGATGGCGGAGCAGGGCACGAAGGCATCCCTGTACATTGGCTGGTTCGAGAGGGCACTGATCGTCACCCTCGTCCTCGCGGGGGACCTTACTTCGGTGGGCTTCGCCGTCGCAGCCAAGTCCCTGCTCCGCTTCGGCGAGTCGCAGAAGGACAAGCAGTTCGCCGAGTACGTGCTGTTGGGCACGCTCGCCAGCGTGACGCTCGCCGTCGCGGGCGGACTCGTCATGCGGCATCTCCTGACCATCTGGTGACAGGAAAGGACGCGTGGGCCATGGCCGACGCACTCATCACCGAGAACTTCATGCTCGAGAGCAAGGCGGCGGTGCGGCTGTTCCACGAGCACGCCGAGGACCTGCCGATCATTGATTACCACTGCCACCTGCCCCCCGCCCAGGTGGCCGAGGACCATCGCTTCCGCAACATGACCGAAATCTGGCTCGGTGGCGACCACTATAAGTGGCGGTTGCTCCGCACCGCCGGCGTGGCCGAACGCCTCATCACGGGCGACGCGTCCGACTGGGAGAAGTTCGCCGCCTGGGCGGAGGCGATGCCCAAGCTGCTCCGCAACCCCATCTACCACTGGTCGCACATGGAGCTGAAACGCTCCTTCGGCATCAGCGACCGCCTGCTCAACGCCGACACCGCGAAAGGCATCTGGGAGGAGTGCAACGCGCTCCTCGCCAAGCCCGAGTTCTCGGCTCGCGGCATCATGCGGCAGATGAATGTGGTCCTCGTCTGCACGACCGACGACCCGACCGACAGCCTGGAGCACCACCAGGCCGTGGCCGCCACGGAAAAAGACACCCGCTGTCTTTTCCCGGAACGGCCCTCCGGGTGCTCCGCAGAAAAGACAGCGGGTGTCTTTTTCCAGATGCTCCCCGCCTGGCGGCCCGACAAGGCGATGGCGGTGGACAATCCCGCCCTCTTCCCCCCCTGGGTCGCCAAGCTGGAGGCCGCCAGCGGCCTCGCTATTCGCAGCCTAGCCGACTTCCGCGACGCGCTCCGCAGGCGCCACGACTTCTTCCACGCCAATGGCTGCCGCCTCTCCGACCACGGCATCGAGACCTTCTTCGCCGAGCCGTACACGGAGGCGGAGCTTCGCCGCATCTTCATCAAGGCCCGCAGCGGCAACGCGCCCACGCCCGACGAGGCGCTCCAATTCAAGTCGGCCATGCTCTACGAGTTCGCCGTGATGGACTTCGAGCGCGACTGGACCCAGCAGTTCCACATCTGCGCGCTGCGGAACAACAATCGGCGGCTCTTCCGCACCCTCGGCCCCGACGTGGGGGGCGACTCGATTGGCGAGTGGCCCGTGGCGGCCCCGATGTCCCGCTTCCTCGGCCGGCTCGACGACGAGGGGCGGCTCGCCCGCACAATCGTCTACAGCCTCAACCCCACCCACAACGCGGTCCTCGCCTCGATGGTGGGCAACTTCCAGGACGGGAGTGTGCCCGGCAAGCTCCAGGTCGGCAGCGCCTGGTGGTTCAACGACCAGGCCGACGGCATGCTCGAGCACCTGAACGCCATCTCGAACATGAGCCTGCTCAGCCCCTTCGTGGGCATGCTCACAGACAGCCGGTCGTTCCTTTCCTACACGCGGCACGAGTATTTCCGCCGCCTGTTGTGCGACCTCCTCGGCGGCGAGATCGAGCGGGGCCTGCTCCCGCGCGACATGGAACTCGTCGGCGGCCTGGTGCGCGACATCTGCTACAGAAACGCCGCCCGCTACTTCGGCTTCGAGGGCCTGCCCGAGGTCTGAGGCCGGCCTGGGAGCCCGGCCTGTCATGGCAGGGACCTGACGACGCGGAAGCCGTGGGTCGCCAGCCGATTGCCTGGCACGCTATCGTAGGAATGGAGCAGCCCGCAGTGGCCCGCCTCGGCGTCGGCCCAGGAGCCGCCCCGCAGGGTGCCAGGCAATGCTCTGCTGTATGCGGCGTACCGGGCGTAGGCCCCAGGGAGCACCTGGCACCATTCCCACACGTTCCCGTGCATGTCATAGAGGCCCCAGGCGTTGGGCTTCTTGAGGCCCGCGGGGTGGGTCTGCTCGCCGCTGTTTGACCTGACCCAGGCGTGGTCGCAGAGGGGCGCGGCCAAACACGAGCGGGAGATGGCGTCGGCGCGGCAGGCATAGTCCCACTCGGCCTCGGTGGGCAGGCGGTACTCGGCGCCCTCGACCTCGGAGAGCCTGCGGCAGAACGCCAGGGCCTCATCCCAGTTGATGCTGTCGGCGGGCAGGTTGGCGCCGCGGAAGTGCGACGGGTTCTCGCCAGTCACCTTCTCGTACTGGGCCTGTGTGACCTCGCAGGCGCCGAGGTAGAATGGCCTCTTGATAACGGCGGTGCCTGCGCGCGACTCGAGTGTTCCAGGGAAGATGAGGCGGAAGCGCATGCCGAGGGAGTTGGCGGCCTCCTGGTCCTTGCCGTCGAAGATCGCGCGGAGCCTTGCCTGCTGGGCGGCGGGCAGCGGCGCCATAGGGGGTTGGGCCTTGTCGGAGGACGCCTGCGTGTCCGGTGTCTCGGAAGAACAGGAGCAGAAGAGGCACAGGATACCCACGAAGCAGCAGCGCCATCTGGTGGCCACCCCTGTGGGCGGGGCGTCTCTGCCCCGCGCGGGGCGCGGAGGCCCCGCCCACATCGGCCGCGAGCCGTGGCGAGCCATTCAGTTCCTCAGCCTCCACAGGAGCGGCTGGGGGCGCACGGGCGGCCCCGTGGCGCCCACGGCGGCGCGGGGGTCCAGCCTGTCGCTGGGGATGAACTCGGCGTGGGCGTCGTAGAAGAGTACGTTCATGCCGCTGTAGCCCCAGTCGCTGTGGTTGAGGGTGCCCTCCGTGTCGTCGGATGCAAGGGGCTCGATGGGCGGAATGTCCTCGTGGATGGCGATCGGGAGGCCGTCGGGGCCGATGAAGCTGCGGTGGTGGAGGCCGGCGTAGCTGACCGTGCGTGAGCCGAAGGTGGGGGGCGGCCCGTAGCGGCCGATGTCCTTGCCCCCGCTGTTCCCGTCGCCAGCGTTCGGGCACAGGAACACGCCGGGGTCGGGGATGACCTGGGTCCAGGACCAGTAGAGGGAGGCGAGCCATTCGGCGCCGGTGAAGTCGTCGGCCGTGCGGCCCTGCCCGAGGGGATACATGAGGAAGCGACCGTCGCCGCACTCGTTGAGGTAGGTGGCCACGCCCCTGCTAAGCTGGTTGAGGTTCTGCCGGCAACGGGCCTGGCGGGCCTCGATGGCGTGGCGGCGCAGCGGTAGGAAGACGAGCCACACGAGCAGCAGGAGAATGCCGACGACCGTGAGCAGCTCGGCAAGCGTGACTTTGCCATCCCGACGGTTGCTCATCTCCACACCCCTTCCCCCGCACGCGTGGCACGGCTGGCTGGACCAGCCTAGCGGCTGGTGCCCGCCGTGATCATTGCTGCGCGCACAGGATAGCACTTGAGGGCGTGGCTGTCAAGGGGAAGACACGGCTGGGCAAGCCAGCCGTGCCACACTTCAGAGAAGACTCCCTGGGCGGTGGCGATCTTGACGGTCTAGCTGAGGCCGTATTCCTTGATCTTGCGGTAGAGGGTGCGCTCGCCGATGCCGAGGATGCGGGCGGCCTCGACGCGGTTGCCGCCAACCGAGGCGAGGGTGTTGCGGAGGAGTTCGCGCTCGGCTTGCTCAAGGGAGATGCCCACAAGCTGGGGGGCGGCCTCAAGGGCAGGGGGGGGCTCGCCGGGCACGATGTAGTCGGGCAGGTCGTCCACGCCCAGGACGGGGTCGCTGGTGACGACGGCCATGTGTTCGATGGCGTTGCGGAGTTCGCGGACGTTTCCCGGCCAGTCGTAGGCGGCGAGGCGGCGGCGGGCGTCGGGGGCGATGTCAGCGATGGGCTTGTTGTAGCTGGCGGCGATCTCGCGGAGGAAGTGGTCGGCGAGGAGGGGAATGTCGTCCCGCCGCTCGCGGAGTGGGGGGATGTTGAGGGTGACGACACGGAGGCGGAAGTAGAGGTCTTCGCGGAACTTGCCTTCCTTGACGAGGGCCTCGAGGCGGCGATGGGTGGCGGCGACGATGCGGACGTCCACGTGGATGGGGGCGTTTGAGCCGACGCGGGTGATTTCGCTTTGTTCGAGGACGCGGAGGAGCTTGACCTGGGTGGAGGGTGGCATGTCGCCCACCTCGTCGAGGAGGAGGGTGCCGCCGTCGGCATACTCGAAGCGGCCGACTCGCGCGGCGGCTGCGCCGGTGAAGGAGCCTTTCTCGTGGCCGAAGAGCTCGCTCTCGAGGATGCCTTCGGAGAGTGCGGCGCAGTTGAGGGCGACGAAGCGCTTGGCGCAGCGCGGGCTGTTGGTGTGGAGGGCGCGGGCGACGAGTTCCTTGCCCGTGCCGCTTTCGCCGTAGATGAGGACCGTGGCGTCGGTGGGGGCGATCTGGCGGAGGGTTTCGACGAGGCGGAGCATCCTGGGGCTGTTGCCGACGATGCCCTCGAAGCCAAAGCGGGCGTCGAGTTCGCGGCGCAGCTCGACGTTTGTGCGGCGGAGGGCCTGCTTTTCGAGGACGCCTCGGACGACGGCGCGGAGTTCGTCGAGGTTGACCGGCTTTCGGAGGTAGGTTGCGGCGCCCTGCTGCATGGCGGCGACGGCGTTTTCGACGGTGGCGTAGCCCGTGACGACGATGACCTCGGTGTCGGGGCTGCGGCCCTTGGCCTCGCGGAGCACCTCCATGCCGTCCAGGTCGCTCATCACGAGGTCGGTGATGACCAGGTCGTAGGGCCTGGCGGCGAGCTTGTCGAGGGCCTCCTTGCCGCCCGTGGCGATGTCGGTGGCGACGGGGAGGGCTTCGAGCCCGGCGGCCAGGGCTTCGGCGTGGGCCGCGTGGTCGTCCACTAGGAGGATGGCGGACGGGGGCTGAGTCACGGCGTGCCCTCCGTGGCCGGGGGCGCGAGCGGGAGGCGGACGGTGAAGTGGGTGCCCTTGCCCACGTCGCTCTCGACGGCGATGGAGCCGCCGTGGCGTTCGAGGATGCGGCGGGTGGTGCAGAGGCCGAGTCCGCTGCCGCCTTCCTTGGTGGAGAAGTAAAGGTCGAAGACCTTGCCGAGCTGGTGATCGGGGATGCCGACGCCTGTGTCCGTGACGTCCATTTGGACGCCGGCTGCATCGGCCGAGGTCCGAAGAATGAGTTCGCCCCCCTTGGGCATGGCCTCTTCGGCGTTGACGAGGAGGTTGAGGATGGCCTGCTTGAGGAGCTTGGGGTCGGCCTGGATGGCAGGGAGGCCGAGGGCGAGGTCGGTGCGGACCTGGATGCCGAGCTGGGTGGCCTTGGGGGCGATGAAGTCGAGGAGTTCCTGGACCAGGGCGTTGAGGTCGCAGGGCTGGGGGGCGATTTCGGGGGTGCGGGCGTAGCGGAGGAAGTCTTCGAGGAGGCCGGTGAGGCGGGTGGTCTCGCGGTGCAGGGTCTGGAGGCGCTTGATGGTGCGGCGCTCGCGGGGGGAGTGGGCGCCCTGCTGCCAGTCCTCGAGGAGGAGCTGGAGGTTGAGGCTGATGGTGCTGAGGGGGTTCTTGATTTCGTGGACGAGGCCCGCGGCGAGGGTGGTGACGTGGGACCAGGGGTCGGCGTGGGGGTCGGGCTTGGTGCTCATGGCCGCCTCAGCGTGGGAGGGCGGGCTAGATGGCCTTCCGCGATTCGGCTCATTCGAGCCGAAGACTGCCTGAAGGCAGGACTCCAAACAGGTGGCGCTCTTCGTTCGGAGTCCTGCCTTCAGGCAGTCTTGGTCACCCCCCTGGCGCCGCCGAATCGCTGAAGACCATTTGGGTCCGCCGGCCCGGAGGCGAGGGTCCTCGCCTCCGGGCCGGGGGGTGAACACTGGCCTTCGAGCCTAGCGTCGGCCGAAGCCGCGGCCGCCGTTGGGGGGGCCGAAGCTGGTGCGGGGGCCGCCGGAGTCGCCGCCTGGGTGGCCGCCCGTCTCGTCGCGGGCGACGGCTTTGCGGCTGAGCTTGACGCGGCCCTGGTCGTCAATGGAGATGACCTTGACGCGGACTTCATCGCCGACCTTCACTTCGTCCTCGACTCGCTCGACGTATCGCTCGGCGAGTTCGGAGATGTGGCAGAGGCCCTCCTGGCCGGGGAGGAATTCGATGAAGGCGCCGAAGTTCTTGGTGGAGACGACGCGGCCGTTGTAGACGCGGCCGATTTCGGCGGTGGCGACGAGGCCGAGGATGGTGTCGCGTGCCTTCTCGGCGGCGCGCACGTCGGCCGAGGAGATGACGATGGTGCCGTCGTCCTCGATTTCGACCTTTGCTCCGGACTCGGCTTCGATGCTGCGGATCATCTTTCCGCCAGGGCCGATGACGGTGCCGATCTTGGCGGGGTCAATCTGGATGCGCAGGAGGCGCGGGGCGTACTGCGAGATTTCCGGCCGCGGGCGGTCGAGGGTGCGGAGCATCTCGCGCAGGATGTGGATGCGTGCCTCGCGGGCCTGGTCGAGGGCCGCGCGCATCACGCTGTCGCTGAGGCCCCCGATCTTGATGTCCATCTGGAGCGCCGTCACCCCGTGCTGGGTGCCGGCCACCTTGAAATCCATGTCCCCGAAGTGGTCCTCGTCGCCCAGGATGTCGGTGAGGACGACGATCTTCTCGCCCTCCTTGATGAGGCCCATGGCGATGCCGGCCACGGGGTCGCGGATGGGGATGCCGGCGTCCATCATGGCGAGGGTGGCGCCGCACACGGTGGCCATGGAGGAGGAGCCGTTGGACTCGAGGATGTCGGAGACGATGCGGACCGTGTAGGGGAAGTCCTCCTCGGGCGGGAGGACGGGTTCGAAGGCCCGCTCGCCGAGTGCGCCGTGGCCGATCTCGCGGCGGCCTGGGCCGCGCTCGGGCCGCACCTCGCCCACGGAGAAGCCCGGGAAGTTGTAGTGGAGCATGAACTTGCGCGTGTAGTCCTCGAAGAGGCTCTCGACCCACTCCTCGTCGAGCGCGGTGCCGAGGGTGGTGGCGACGAGGGCCTGGGTCTCGCCGCGGGTGAAGAGGGCGGAGCCGTGCGCGCGCGGGAGGATGGCGACCTCGCAGGCGACGGGCCGTATGTCCTTGTGGCCGCGTCCGTCGCAGCGGGTGCCGGCGAGCATGAGGGAGCGCATGGCCTGGCCTTCAAGTTGCTCGAAGGCTGCGGCGACCTCGCCCTTGGTGTAGCCCTCCTCGTTCTCGTCGCTCTGGACGAATTCGGCGAATGCCTGCTCGCGGAGGGAGATGACGGCGCCGCCGCGCTCGCGCTTCTCGCGGATTTGGAGGCGCTCCAGGAGGGCGTCGCGGTACCTCGCGGCCATCTTCGCCTTGAGCGCGGCGGGCACCTCCGCCGGCTCGAAGAAGCGGGCCGTGACGCCGCAGTCGCGGACGAGTTCCTCGATCATGCCGACGATTTCGCGGCAGGCCTCGTGGCCGAAGCGCATGGCCTCGACGA